>CAIMXN010000053.1 GCA_903845455.1 uncultured beta proteobacterium
GTCATCAATGCCATCTCTGAGGCACGCGCCCAAGGCGATCTTTCTGAGAACGCTGAGTACGATGCTGCTAAAGAAAAGCAAGGTTTTATTGAAGGCCGTATTCAAGATCTAGAAGGCAAACTTTCTGCCGCTCAAGTTATTGATCCAGCAACTTTGGACGTTGGTGGTCGCATCGTGTTTGGCGCTACAGTTGATCTTGAAGATTTAGAAGATGGAACTAAATTGACTTATCAAATCGTCGGTGATGATGAGGCTGATATTGCAGTCAATAAAATTTCTATTAGCTCGCCGATTGCCCGCGCTTTAATCGGCAAAGAAGAGGGCGATGTCGTAGCGGTGCAAGCTCCTGGTGGTAATCGTGAAGTAGAAATCCTCGCAGTGCGTTACCTCTGATGCAGTCTCTGGGCTTGCAACGCATATTGACTGTGCTTGCTGGCCTTTGGGTGGGGGGATTGATTACTGTTGGTTATATCGTCACTCCCATGCTATTCACCACACTGGGTGATCGGCAAGTGGCTGGTCTTGTTGCTGGCAATATCTTTCGGGCTGAAGCCTATCTCAGTATTGCAATCAGTCTTATTCTGATGATTGCTGCCAATTTCCTTATATCCAAAGGTGAAAATGCATATCGAGTGATTCGCTGGATCTTGCTCGCCATGCTGGCTTGCGCTATTGGTGCTGGTCTGGTGTTGGTTCCTTGGATGAGTTCTCTCAGAGATCAGGCGAATGCTAGCAACATCTCCGTGATGGCCTCATCCTCCGCTACCTTATTCTCCCGCTTACATGGCATATCAAGTATTCTTTTTGTGATGCAAAGCTTGTTGGGTATTGCTTTGCTGTGGCGACTCGCCAAGAAATAATACAAAGAAGTAAAAAATCAATAAAACAAAAGCGCCCCGAGAGGCGCTTTTTAGTTAGCTAAAAATATTCCTAGTTAAGAGCCAAGTAATTTTTTCTTGGTACTACTCATGCGTACTTTACGTTTCTTGATTGGCGCTGGTGCTGCTGCGGCTTTTCTATAGCCGGGTGACGACCAACCAATTTTTGATTCAGCAGCGTCCGCACGCAGAACTCTTTTCTTAGGCGCCGCTGATGGCGCTGTCTTCACTGCTGCAGCTCTAGCAAATGGAGATTTATTAGAGGCAGAACGGCGATCTGATCTTTCTGAGGTGCTCGTACGAATGCCACTTTTGGCTGACTCACGATTTGGCTGGCGTTTAGTGCGTGGTGCTTGCAAGGTTTTTTTGGTTTGCTTACTCGATCTACCTAGCTTGGTGGAAGCATCTTCAAGCTCGTCTTTTGGTCTCCAAAGGACGAGCAATTTACCGATATGTTGAACTGGAGCAGCGTCGAGCTTATCGCAAAGTGCTTCGTAAATCGCAATGCGTGCTTCGCGATCATCACCAAATACTCGAATCTTAATCAGACCATGATGGCTAATAGCGAGTTTGGCCTCTTTAATAACGGCCGGCGTTAGACCATCGCTACCAATCATGACAACGGGATTGAGATCGTGAGCATCGCCTTTAAGGGTTTTGCGTTGTGTGGGGGTGATGTTAAGTGCAGTCATGGGCTCGATGATAGAGCATTGGGCCTGCTAAATAACGCCTTTGTAGGCTACTTAGCAAGGTATTCACGAGGTTTTCAGTCGATTCCTTTTGCCTTAGTGCACAGAAACAGGGAAAATAGGCGGCGAAAGTGGGTACGTTGTGGCAAAGAATAAATTTAATAAAAGTTGGTTACAGGATCATTTACAGGATCCCTATGTGAAGATGGCTCAAAAAGAGGGCTATCGTGCTAGGGCGGTCTATAAGCTCAGTGAGATTGATGAGCAGGAGCACCTCATCAAAGCAGGCATGACCATTGTCGATCTGGGCAGCGCCCCAGGGAGTTGGTCACAGTACGCACGTAACCGTTTAACCGAGCTGGGTAAGAGTAATCCTAAGATTGAGTCTGGCAAGCCTGACGGTACGATTATTGCGATCGATATTTTGCCGATGGAAGACATTGCAGATGTGAGTTTTATTCAGGGAGATTTTCGTGAAGACGAAGGTCTAAAAGCACTGGAAGCCCTTTTGCCAGCGAGCGCGGAAGGTAAGGTAGATGTAGTACTTTCAGATATGGCTCCCAATTTGTCTGGGGTAGGCGTAGCAGATGCTGCTCGTATGGCCTTTTTAGCTGAAATTGCCTTAGATTTTGCGCTTGGGCACCTCAAACCTGAGGGGGCTCTATTGATTAAGTGCTTTAACGGTAGTGGCTATAGCCAAATCGTCGAATCCTTTAAAAAAGTCTTTAAGAACGTCAGTTCTAAAAAGCCTAAAGCCTCAAGAGCACGCTCATCTGAAATCTTTTTGTTAGGTAGAAATCTCAAACCACTCAAATAATTACCCAATTTAGACAAATAACCCCCTAAGAGTAGGGGTTTATCAAATAAATATGCCATTAGGTCTTGAAAAAGCCTAGTAGTAGAATCAAATACTTAGGTATAGCAATTCGCTTTAACTCCCGGATTAATCCGGCAAAGGACTCATTTTGAACAGCAATATGTTTCAAAAAATCGGTGTATGGCTCATTGTGGGCCTAGTGCTGTTCACTGTTTTTAAACAGTTTGATAAGCCCAAAGAGCAGACTCAAGTCTCTTATTCCCAGTTTATGGACGATGCCAAGTCTGGCAAAATTAAACGCGTCGAAGTGCAAGGTCGCACCAATTTGACTGTCACTCCCGTTGATGGCAATAAATACGCCCTGATCTCTCCGGGTGATATTTGGATGGTTGGCGATTTAATGAAGTACGGAGTGCAGGTCAGTGGTAAAGCAGAAGATGAGCCAAACATGCTGACTTCAGCTTTGTATTACCTTGGGCCGACTTTACTGATTATTGGTTTTTGGTTTTTCATGATGCGTCAGATGCAAGGCGGCAGTAAAGGCGGAGCATTCTCATTCGGAAAATCTAAAGCGCGTTTGATTGATGAGAATAGCAATACCATTACGTTTGCCGATGTCGCAGGTTGCGATGAAGCCAAAGAAGAAGTCTTTGAGTTAGTCGACTTCTTAAAAGATCCCCAGAAATTTCAGAAGCTTGGTGGGCGCATTCCACATGGCGTATTGCTTGTAGGTCCTCCAGGTACAGGTAAGACTTTGCTAGCCAAAGCAATTGCTGGTGAAGCTAAAGTGCCATTCTTCTCAATCTCAGGTTCTGATTTCGTAGAAATGTTTGTCGGTGTGGGTGCATCGCGTGTGCGGGATATGTTTGAGAACGCCAAGAAAAATTCTCCTTGCATCATCTTTATTGATGAGATCGATGCTGTTGGGCGTCATCGTGGTGCCGGCATGGGTGGCGGTAATGATGAGCGCGAACAAACCCTCAATCAAATGTTGGTTGAGATGGATGGCTTTGAGAGTAATAGCGGTGTGATCGTAGTTGCGGCTACCAACCGTTCAGATGTATTAGATAAAGCCTTATTGCGTCCAGGTCGTTTCGATCGTCAAGTGCATGTTGGTTTGCCAGACATTCGTGGTCGTGAGCAGATTTTGCATGTGCATATGCGCAAAGTTCCCATTGACCCTGACGTTGATGCAGCCGTCTTGGCGCGTGGTACCCCAGGTTTCTCGGGTGCTGACTTAGCCAACCTTGTAAATGAATCTGCTTTGTTTGCTGCGCGTCGGAATAAGCGTGCAGTGGATATGAAAGACTTTGAAGACGCAAAAGATAAGATCTATATGGGTCCTGAGCGCAAGTCTGCTGTGATGCGTGAAGAGGAACGTCGTAATACGGCGTATCACGAGTCTGGTCATGCGGTGGTAGCAAAGGTATTACCTAAGGCAGATCCTGTGCATAAAGTCACCATCATGCCGCGCGGCATGGCATTGGGCGTTACTTGGCAGCTCCCAGAATTTGATCGTGTAAATCTTTACAAAGATCGTATGTTGGAAGAGTTGGCGATTTTGTTTGGTGGTCGTGCTGCTGAAGAAATCTTCTTGCACTCCATGAGTACAGGGGCATCCAATGACTTTGAGCGCGCTACGAAGATGGCTCGCGATATGGTGACTCGTTACGGCATGAGTGATAGCTTGGGCACTATGGTTTATGTGGATACTGAATCTGAAAGCATCTTCGGTCGCAATAGCACCAAGACTGTTTCAGAGTTGACTCAACAAAAAGTAGACGCAGAAATTCGGGCGTTGATCGATAGTCAGTACGCATTGGCAAGATCGATTCTGGAGCAAAATCGCGATAAAGTTGAAGCCATGGTTGCCGCCTTGCTTGAATGGGAAACCATTGATGCCGAGCAGATCACCGACATCATGGCAGGTCGGCCGCCACGCATACCGCCACCACCACCTGCCACGCAGTTTGGTAACTCTGCCGGTACCCCAGGTCCAGCGGCAGGTAGTGCACCAGCGACTGCCTAAAGTTCAATAGATAGAATCTAGATCCATACCAAGATCATTCTATTAACATGGTGAAATACAATCAGCCCGCAACATGGTGTTGCGGGCGTTTTCTTTTTGACTTTAGCAAACGCAAACGCCCCTTAGTCATGGGCATTCTCAATGCCACCCCAGATTCATTTTCGGATGGCGGCAAATTCAGAACGGCAAAAGATGCTATTGCGCAAGCAGAGCGGATGATTAAGAGCGGTGTTGACATCATTGACATTGGCGGTGAATCAACTCGCCCCGGTGCTATACCAGTTTCGCTCCAAGAAGAGTTAGATCGGGTGCTGCCCGTGATTGAAGCGCTCCAGACTTGTGGCGTGGCTTTATCCATTGATACCTATAAAGCAGAGACGATGCGTCAAGCCTTAAGGGCTGGCGTGGATTGCGTAAATGATATTTGGGCGCTACGCCAAGAGGGTGCGGCAACTGCGGTGATCGAATGCGGGATAGATGAAAGTAAAAAAGCAGGCTGCGGTATTGTGCTGATGCATATGCAACGCGATCCTTTGACGATGCAATTTAATCCTGACTATAAAGATGTCATTACTGAAGTGATGGCATTTTTACAGGAGCGCGCCAACAGTCTGATCGATGCGGGCATAGATCGCAATCGTATTGTGATTGATCCTGGCTTTGGGTTTGGTAAAAGCCTAGAACATAACCTGCAAATGCTGACCCATTTTGATTTGTTCTCAAAATTGGATTATCCGGTTCTGGCGGGAATTTCTCGTAAATCGATGTTGGGCAAAGTGACTGGTAAAGAAACCCATGAGCGGCTAGCTTCTAGTATTGCGGCAGCGATCATGGCTGCTGATCGAGGCGCGAAGATTGTCCGGGTGCATGATGTGCCTGAGACAGTAGATGCCTTAAAACTCTGGGAAGCAATTCAAGACTGACCCCACGCCCAGCCTAAGACCAACTAAATCAGCCAAATACCCATAAGTTTTATAATTAAGCCCATGAAAAAACAATACTTTGGCACTGACGGTATCCGCGGAGAAGTAGGGCAATTTCCGATTGTTCCAGAATTTATGACTCGCCTAGGTTATGCGGCAGGTAAGGTATTGGTCCGTGATGCAAAACGGGGTGAGCGTTGCAAAATCCTGATTGGCAAAGATACGCGCATTTCTGGATATTTATTAGAGGCAGCCCTAGAGGCTGGCTTTGCAGCTGCTGGCGTAGATGTCATGCTCTGCGGTCCCATCCCCACACCAGGGGTTGCATACCTGACTAAGGCTTTGCGTTTATCTGCAGGCTTGGTGATTTCAGCATCACATAATCCATACCAAGATAATGGCATCAAATTCTTCTCCGCCAATGGCGATAAGTTATCGGATGATTTTGAATTAGCGATTGAAGCTGAGTTAGAAAAACCCATGGGCTGTGTGAGCTCACAAGAATTAGGCAAAGCATTTCGTTTGGATGATGCAGCAGGGCGCTACATAGAGTTCTGTAAATCGACTTTTCCTGGGGATCTCAATCTCAAAGGTTTGAAGTTGGTGGTTGATTGTGCGAATGGCGCCGCTTATCACACAGCGCCCCCAGTGTTTCATGAGCTCGGTGCTGAAGTAATTTCGATCGGCGTGAGCCCAGA
>CAIMXN010000054.1 GCA_903845455.1 uncultured beta proteobacterium
CGCATGAGCAAAACAAATAAATAAGCAAAAACCAAGGCAAGGAAGTAGTTTTTTGATCATCACTTATTCCTTATTCAATTGAGCAATGATGGGATAGATAGACTTTTCTAAGACATCTTTCGTAATTGGGCCAATCTGCTTAAAGCGAATAATGCCGGCCTTATCAATCACATACGTTTCTGGAACGCCATATACACCATAGTTAATGCCAACACGCCCATCATTATCAAGTGCTGATAAGTTGTATGGATTGCCTTGTCTAACTAGCATCTCCATAGCATCAGCACGCTTGTCTTTGTAATCAAGTCCAATTAAAGGTGCTACTTGAGACTTGCTCATCTCGACCAACATGGGGTGCTCCTCACGACAAGCCACACACCAAGAAGCCCAAACATTTAAAACCCAAACCTGACCCTTCAGATCTGCCGGAGAAAATGATTTACTGGGATCGGCTAATTGTGGAACTTTAAAAGCGGGTGCAGGCTTATTAATGAGAGGTGATGGCACTTCACGTGGATCACGATTTAATCCGACCGCCAAAAATCCCACTAACACCACAAACAATATCAATGGGATAACAAATTTTGCTTTCATGTTTGCTGATCTATTCGTAGGTAAATGAGTGGAATTATTTTTGGAGGCGCAGACGATAGCGCTTATCCATTACCGCAAAAAATCCACCTAAAGCCATCAATAAGCAGCCGCCCCAGATCCAATCCACGAATGGTTTGTAGTAGACCCGCACAGCCCAAGCATTACCTTCCAAAGGTTCACCAAGCGAAACATAGATATCTCGTGTCAGGCCTGCATTAATGGCGGCCTCAGTCATTGGCATTGTCGATGAATCGTAATTACGCTTTTCAGGATATAAAAACTCTTCTACTGTGCCATGACGACCTAACTCGAAAGTGCCGCGAGTAGCCTGGTAATTTGGTCCTTGAGCAGGACGTACCTCCACTAAACGAATTTGATAACCACCAACAGACACCATATCGCCTGGCGCCATACGTACGTCTTTTTCTTCTTGGTAAGCACCAACCATCGTTACGCCAATCACAAATACCGCAATACCAACGTGACCTAATTGCATGCCAATAAAAGAACGGGTTGGCTTGCCCACTTTGAACTGTCGAATGATTTGTAATACACCAGAAGCAATAATCCAGAATGAAAGTAAGAAACCTAATGCAGTCAAGATCGTGAACTCACCCATCATGCGTGGAATCAAAATTGCTGCAACCAAGGCAATTACTGCAGCTAACCACAAACGCTTTAGTAATGCCACTAGATTGGTACTTTTCCAGCTTGCCCACGGACCAATAGCGAGCAAGAAAAGGACGGGAACCATGATAGGAACAAAGACCGCATTAAAGTAAGGAGGGCCTACGGAGATCTTGCCAAGATTGAGTGCATCAATTAGCAATGGATATAAGGTTCCCAAAAGAACAGAGGCTGCTGCCACTACCAAGAAAACATTCCCTAAGAGCATCAAAGTTTCGCGTGACATCAAAGAGAAAGCACCACCTAATGTGCTCCTCGGAGCTCTTAAGGCATAGAGAAATAATGATGAGCCAACGACCAAAGACAGCAAAATCAAAATAAAGATACCGCGCCGTGGGTCAGTAGCAAAGGCATGAACCGATGTCAACACACCAGAACGCACTAAGAAGGTTCCAAGCAAAGACATTGAGAAAGCAATAATGGCTAAGAGCACTGTCCAGTTTTTAAAGCCACCGCGTTTCTCAGTCACCGCTAAAGAATGCAACAAGGCAGTACCGATCAACCAAGGCATGAAGGAGGCATTCTCAACGGGGTCCCAGAACCACCAACCGCCCCAACCTAACTCGTAGTAAGCCCACCAAGAACCAAGCGCAATACCTAGCGTTAAGAAGATCCACGCGGTAGTTGTCCATGGACGTGACCAACGTGCCCATGCGGCATCCAACTTGCCAGTCAACAAAGAGGCAATCGCAAAAGCAAAAGCTACTGAGAAACCAACATAGCCCATATAGAGCATTGGTGGATGAAATACTAAACCCGGATCTTGTAAGAGGGGATTTAAAGAACGACCATCTTGTGCTGCAGGCAATAAGCGCTCAAATGGATTTGAAGTAGCTAGCACAAAGAGTAAGAGCCCCGTTGCTACCAGACCTAATACACCAAGCACACGAGCCACCATGAACTCATCTAAGGTTTTAGAGAGTTGTGCAACTGCGAAGGCCCAGCCCGTTAATAAGAAAATCCATAACAACAAAGAACCTTCGTGACCACCCCAAACAGCACCTAAGCGATAAACGGTCGGCAGTTGTGAGTTGGAATGCTCTGCCACATACAGCACAGAAAAATCATTTACATAAAAAGACCAAGCTAAGACGCAAAATGAAATCGCTAACAGCATAAAAGAAATCTGGGTTGCGGGTCTTGCAAGTACAAGCCATTCGCGGCGACCTTGTTGCGCACCAATCAAAGGCAGTACGCCTTGAATAATTGAAACACCCAGAGCTAGTATTAATGCGAAATGACCGATCTCTGGAATCATTGAGTATTCCATTATTTCGCTCCGTTTTTCTGCGCTTGCTCTAATGCATGCTTCGCCTCTGGTGGCATATAGTTTTCATCGTGCTTAGCAAGAACTTCGCTAGCAACAAATTGTCCATCAGGGCTTAGCTTACCTTGGACTACGGCGCCCTTACCTTCTTTAAATAAATCCGGAAGAATGCCTTTATAAGAAACTGGAATCTCTTTAACCAAATCGGTGATGATGAAATGCACCACCAATTCATCGCGCTTGAGTGAGCCATCTTTGACCAGACCGC
This sequence comes from uncultured beta proteobacterium, assembly GCA_903845455.1. Classification (GTDB taxonomy): domain Bacteria; phylum Pseudomonadota; class Gammaproteobacteria; order Burkholderiales; family Burkholderiaceae; genus Polynucleobacter. The sequence continues at coordinate 2,817 of CAIMXN010000054.1, forward strand.
CAATCCGAAAAGTTTGACCTTTGGGAGCCTTGCCAGCAGTAACTTCACTCGGGGTTACATACAGTGCAATATTGCTATTTAGCGCATTCAGAATCAGAACCGTAGCAATGGCTAATGTCGCTAAAGCGCCAACAATAATGAGCGCTCGTTTATGTCTTGGTTTCACTTCATTCCTTCTTTATCGAATTTCTCAGCACGAATCTCGCGCTGCAATCTTTGCACAATCTTTTTACGACGCGCATTAATGGCAATAGGCTCTAGTACCAAAATCAAAGCGCAAACTCCAAAGCTACTCCATACATATAGGGCATAACCACCCATGGCAAAAAATTCTGTTGGTGAACTCCACATGATTACTTCGCCCCTTCCAAAGTTCTCACCCAATCAGAGTGAGACTCACGTTCCAAAATAATCGTACGTACCCGCATCAAAGCAATGGCAATGGAGTACATCCAGAAACACAAAGCCATTAAGAGCATTCCCCACAACATAGTGTGGGCCATTGAAGGTGACTTACTAAGAGAAACCGATGCACCTTGGTGCAAGGTATTCCACCACTTCACTGAAAAATAAATAATGGGTACATTGACTACACCAACCAGCGCCAAGATCGCACCCGCTTTATCAGCACGACGTGGATCATCGATGGAGGCCTGCAGAGCCATAAAACCAAGATACAAAAACAGTAGAATCAGCTCAGAAGTTAAGCGGGCATCCCATACCCACCAAGCACCCCACATGGGCTTGCCCCAGAAGGCGCCAGTCCACAAGGATATGAACGCCATCAAAGCACCTGTAGGCGCTAGAGCTTGCGCCATCATGGCAGAAAGGCGTGTATTAAAGACCAGACCTAAACCAGCCCAAATGGCCATGATGATGTAGATAAACATCGACATCCACGAAGCTGGTACGTGAACAAAAATAATCCGATAGCCTTGACCCTGTACTGCATCTACTGGTGCAATAAAAAAACTAATCCATAAACCAGCAATACCAAAAATGATTGCGAGTACCCAAAAGAATGGGATGAGTTTCCCAGCCAATGGATAAAAAGTGGCAGGACTGGAAAACTTAAACCAATGGACGACTTGGCTACTACGGCTAACAGAACTCATTCGATTGCAATCCTTACAGCGGCGGTGGTTGCCCAAGGAGCAAAAAACAAAGCTAAGACCAGCAATGCAGCTAAAAGAGAATAGTGTCCACTTACATCCAAACCAACGCTCTGCGCATAAACTGCGCCAGCGCCAAAAATAAGCACCGGAATATAGAGCGGTAACACTAGAAGACTTAATAAGACGCCACCGCCACGCACACCCAAAGTCAATGCGGCGCCAATCGCTCCAATTAAAGACAAAATCGGTGTACCTATTAATAACGTCAAAATAACAGTTCCTAATGTGCTGGCATCCAGATCAAACTGAATACCGATCACTGGTGCCAATAAGGCCAATGGCAAACCGCATACCAACCAGTGTGCAGCAATTTTACCCCCCACGAGAAGGGTTAATGGCGTTGGGGAAAGTGTCATTTGCTCTAGCGTGCCGTCAGTAAAATCAGTAGCAAAAAGGCGTTGTAGACCCAGCATGGTCGATAACAAGGCGGTTACCCAAATCACCCCAGGAGCAATCTTGCGTAGCAAGGCTGTATCCGCCCCAATTCCCAGTGGAAACAAGCTAGTCACAATCACAAAAAAGAACAAAATAGTGAGTACTTCACTCTTGCGACGCATTACCAAGAGCAAGTCACGACGAATGACGGCTAAGAATGCACTCATAACTGCACCACCCTGCCATTCGGAATCGGGATCTCTTGATGGCTAGTCATAATTGCCATGCCACCAGCGGCGATATGCTCAATAATTAATTCAGACAACATCTCAACAGCGCGCACATCTAAGACATTGAAGGGCTCATCTAAGATCCAGAGCTTTGCCTGGCGCAACAGTAATCTGGCCAGAAGCACCCTACGCTTTTGGCCAGCTGATAAACAGTTCACAGGTAAATCCTCTCGCCCTCGTAAACCAAAGCGATGTAAGGCTAGCAAGATCTTATCTTGAGTAACGGCTATCCCATCCAATGCCGTGGCAATAGAAAGATTTTCAAGCGCAGTGAGATCTTCCTTGAGCGAATCACGATGACCTAAAAAGAGAAGATTGCGATGGTATTCAGAAGGATCAGCAGAAATCGCTTGATCATTCCAAAAGATTTCGCCTGTAGCCGGTTTAGTTAAGCCCGCCAAGAGACGCAACAGACTCGTTTTGCCAATGCCGTTTTCACCACGAATATGTAACCACTCACCAGCAGAAACTTGCAGATCTAAGCCCGTAAAAAGAGTGCGCTCACCCCGAATGCAAGTTAATGCATTGGCGCGGAGTGAGGATTGATTCAAAGACAAATGAGTAGGATCTGAAATATGAGCAGTCATGAATAGAAAATGGCCAGGATTGAACCATCCCAGCCATTGTCCAAGAGCCTTAGCAGGCTGTCAAACCTTAATCCTCATCTGACTCTTCATACTCTTTAGGCAATTGATGCGCAATTCCTTTATGGCAATCAATACAGGTTTTGCCGGCCTCTTTTGCCTTCATATGCTTCTTATAAGGCGTCTGTTTCTGCAATTCAGAGCTCATTGCATCGAAATCATGGCAGTTACGGCACTCACGTGAATTATTACCCTTCATACGAGCCCATTCGTGGCTGGCCAATTCCATACGCTTGGCTTCGAACTTCTCACGTGTATCGATAGAACCCGTAATCTTGCCCCATACCTCAAATGCAGCCTGTGACTTGCGAATCATCTTATGAGTCCAGTCTTTTGGCACATGGCAGTCAGAACAAATAGCGCGGACACCACTACGATTGCTGTAGTGAATCGTCTCTTTGTATTCCTGATACACGTTGTCACGCATTTCATGACAGGTAGTACAGAAAGCTAAAGTATTAGTCGCTTCCATTCCCGTATTGAAAGCACCCCAAAACAAAATACCCGAGATAAAAGCAACGGAGAAAATGGCTAGGATGGAATACTTGGCACTAGGCTTCTTAACAAAAGCCCAAAACCTCTTAATGGCGCCTGGTTGTTTAGTGTCCATAATTTAATCCGTTCTTTTATTAGAGAGAGCCAGCATCAATCAAAGCTGTAGGTGTAGCCAACCGTGAAGACATTGACGTTATAACCTCCAGCAGTTTGGTTTGTTGGCAAGGTAGAGGTCGCCGTGCCGATACCATATTGATAGGCGTTATAGTAATAATCACTTGCAACTAAACGCTGATACAGATACTGGAATCCAACTTTAGATTTCTTATCAATTTCATACGCTGCGCCGAACTTCAATGCAATTAAGTCATTGCGTATTGCAGGAGGGGCGCCATAAGAACCATTGGCATAAGTGTAACTTGCCGCACCAACCCCACCAGTTGGCGTAGTGCTATAAAAAGTTTGGCCCAAAGAGTAAGTCAAGTCACCATTTAGAGATAACTTACCAGACATCAACCCACCATGCTTAATACCCAGACCAAAAGTTGAATCGTGTTGAGTTAGATTGTTGCTCCAAATTACATTATTAGTAGTTGTTGAATAGTACAAATTTGTAAGATTACGCTGGCCATTTTGCTGAACTGCATAAACAGTCAAAGCCCCCTGCTCAGCATATTGATATGTACCATCCCAAGCTAAGCTCCATGAAGTTCCATTTTGTACGCCATATGTAGAATCAGGATAAGTTGAATATGTATATTTACCGCTTAAACCAGTTGAAATTTCCTCTGTAGCGTTCCAAGAAACTTTGGCCTTCGCTGCTTGTTGGTTTCTAGATGCCTCAAAAAATGGTTGATAACCTAAGTAATCGCCCCCATTTTGGCCGCGATTAACTAAACCATTTGATTGTAAAAGATTTTGGTTACCTGAAAATGCAGCGATTGCATCTGTATTGGTACTTGTTCGACGAACATCATAGACGTAACCAACCTTTACATTCACGGCATCACTCGCACGTAATTTATAGTAAGCATCTAATGTATTGGACTGACTATTATTTGCCGTTACGCAATTTGTGCCCGCAGGGTAATAACCAGACGCTCCTGGTGTGTTGCTTATCCCAGTTGCATACTGATTACAAAAACGATTGATATTTTGATTGCTATAGGTTGCACCAATACGCTGAATTTTATCTAGCTTATATTCGCCCGCTAAATCAAATTGTCCTTTACGGTAACTCATTGGTGTATTAGGGTACGCTGTCGGATCTCCTCCGTTAACTGCTACAAACTGCTGAATATTCGACTGGCTTAAATTAATACGCGAATCATATTTATATCCTGCCGATAAATGCAAATCCTGAACCGACTGATCAACAACCTTAATATCAGCGTGAGCGGTATTCACAAGGCCATTAAATGCAGGCGGTGTAACACCAGCCACAATCATTCCGGCATCATATCCACTTTGGGAATTTTGCGTATTGCGCCCATACGATAATCCACCAGTTAGCTTTGTTTTAGAGGAGAAATCATAGCCACCATTCAAGTTCAACTGCTGCAATTGATTGCTTGGAGCTGTACTCATCGTTTGAATATTGCTTACGCCAGCTGCTCCAGCCCAAGTAGCCCAATTTACCTTGTTAGAGCCATCTCTAAAAAATGAGCCAAAATAAGATGCAGTTAAGCGCCCTTTTTCACCAAGCCAATTAGTGGCAATATTTAAAGTATCCGTTTGATAATTTGTTGGGTTAGGTAATATAGCAACAGCTTGACTTGTGGGGGTCCCAGTAGGACCTACAATTGCTGCTTGAGCAAATCCCATCAACTTGGCACCACTCTGATCAAGATGGTTGTAATCCAGATTTAGACTGAAATTATTATCAATAATCTTACTGGCGCTAATTGAACTATTTTGCCTAATGGAAGAAACATCCACATTTTGAAAGGCGGACAACTGAGTAGGCGTTAAGACGTTAGTGCCCGACCCCGTCGTCACCATAGGAAACCCTTGGTTGGCCGGCAAATTAAAACTATTGCCCCCCATGCTACCTTGATAAGGGGTCTGATATCCAGGGGCTAAATTATGCTGAAGGGCATCATAACCAATTGTGGCACCCCAATTACCCTGATCGCTGTAACTAAGACTCGCAGAGCGATTACTCAAACCAAGATCTGTACCTTGAATCGACCAGCGCTGCGTGCCGCCATTTGTATTTTCCTTATAAGCATCACCGCCGCGGATATTAATGTTGCCATTAATGTAACCGCCTTGCTTGTTTAGACCGTTGTACTCCCCAAACTTCTGGGAGCCTTGTGAAACATAGATCTCCTCAACCGTCACAGAGCTTGTTGGATTCATTAAGGCAGCAGCCTCTTGATCATCTGCATAGGCATACATGGAACTACATATACTAATCATGGCAAGACTCAAGGCGCTGAGTTTTAAATTTACGTTACGAACTTTCATAACTTTCTCCAATTTCCTAAAATTTCTTCATCTATCAATTAGCGCTGGAAGTAACCGCCGGCAGGGCTATTTGAGCCGTGAATCATCACGTGACAGTTCATACATGCGCGCCCTGTCAAGTTATTGCTTGAGGCTGTTGTTCCGTTAGGGATGGTCAATCTACCGCCCATATTTGCACCAGCTGGGGTTCTAGATGCATGAGGTCCATCATGGCAATCGTCACAAAGCATTGGTGGGCGATCTTTCAGCAATGGAGTGATGTTTGATCCATGAGGAGTGTGGCAATTAGCGCAGTTCTCCACTACTGGTTGATGCTCAAAACGCAATGGTCCGCGTTTTTCTGCATGACACAAGAAACATGTCTCATTAAGAGTATTTTTCTTAAGTAACGATGGGCCACTTGAGCCGTGTGGATTGTGGCAATCAGAGCAAACCACTTTCTTCACATCAATTGGATGAGTCGAATTCTTTTTACTATCAGCCAATTGTTCTTTATGACAGGTGAAGCAAACCTGTGTTTGAGTTTGCTTGCTAAGAACAGGGTCAGCTGGTTTATGAACTTTGTGGCAATCATTACAAACCACGTCATTTACTGGGTGAGCACTACCAGCCCAGTTATTACGTTTTGTGCCTTTGTGGCAAGTTAAGCACTGGTCAGCACGCTGATCTTCACTAGATTTGTCATATACGCCTTTTTTAAAGACTGTATCTGGCGCTGGACGACCTTTACCATCCTTATCGCCGGCCAAGTGTTTATCACTCTGTCCGTGACAGGTAGTGCAACTTGGTGTGCGGGCATCACCCTTCACTCCATGCTTGGTTTGATAAATAGACAGTAC
>CAIMXN010000055.1 GCA_903845455.1 uncultured beta proteobacterium
AAGCTCAATACAAGCGCCCTTCCAAAGATCTTGCAAACCTAGGAACAGGGAATAACAGGGAAGTTACATAAGCGCAAATTATGTGCAAACGTCTCTTTGGAGGAATGTCTGCCATTAGCCCTATAAGAGTCATTCAAAGCTAGTTATTTGGGGGTCCCGAGAGTCGTATTTCGGCCAATACCAGTCATAGTTAAGCTTCTTGGTTTTATGTTTTGAATTGCCGGCCTAGATCCCCGGTTACCTCACAGATATAGTTGATGAGCGTAAGTTAAAGAGTAAAGTGACCTAGCGCCAGTTTTAGGTTTAATTGCCACAAAAAGCTAACATTCTCTGGAATGTGGTGGAGTGACACTCTTTAGATCATTACCCCTGTCAATATCGGCTAGAATCGAGCGCAATATGGGTCGATTTCAAGATAAATTTATACATCTGATTGTGTTGTTCGCAATCATGTGTGCCACTGTTTTGGATTTTAAAATTCAAGCAGTGGCCGATATCGACCAACTATCTCAGTCTATCAATGCCATTAATTCTTACGATGATGATGGCTTGTCTAAGACAAGTAGTGATGATTCCTCACAAACGGTTAATGCTTATTTTGATGACCCCGAAGACTCTAAATATAGTTTAGTTCCAAGCGCTAAAGCATGGAATTTGGTTGCTAGTGGCTATGGTATTTATGCAATCTCTCTGCTATCGCCCCCAAAAAGTTCACTTGTCAACTCTTCTTTAGCCCGGGCACCACCAGCACTTATTTAACTTCCGGTTGATAACCAATTCTTAGTGATTGGTTAAGGCGTATATATAGAGCGCCAAAGTTAAATAGGGGGCAAGATGAGCAGAGCAACAAATTTTATTAGGCAGGTTATCGAGAAGCGCATGATTATTATGTTCGCATCTCTAGCGCTCTTAGTTGGTGGAGCATTTAGCCTTAAGCAATTACCAATCCAGCCTTATCCTGGCGTAGCCCCCTTGACAATTCAGGCCATTTCACAGTGGTCCGGCAGGAGTACTACTGAAGTTGAGCAGCAGATTACGATTCCAGTTGAAAACGCTCTAGCTGGAATTCCTGGGGTCAAAACTTTCCGCTCAGTTTCTTTATTTGGATTATCCGTAGTCACTCTGAAATTTAATGACACAGTTGATCCATTTAAGGCGCGCCAAACATTCATTACCAGCCTTTCCAATGTTAGCCTTCCTCCCGGGGTAACCTCCAGTATTAGTCCTGACTCTGATGCAACTGGAGAGATTATGCGTTATGAGGTCAAGTCGGACTACGCTTCTTCGATGCAGTTAAAGACCTATCAGAACTATGAAATTTATAAAGAGCTTAAGCAGACTCCTGGGGTTGCAGATGTTTCTTCGTTCGGTGGCAAGATTCGCCAATATCAAGTAATCATTAGGCCCGAAAGCTTGGCCTCTAAGGGGGTTACCGTTCCCCAGCTCATTGATGCATTAACTAACGCTAATAGCAATACTGGAGGAGGATTGCTACCTGCTGGCGAGCAGCAATTTGTAGTGCGCGGGGTTGGTCTTTTGAAAACTGTTGATGATATTAAGCGAGTCGTAATCGCAGTTAATCAAGGCATCCCTATTCGCATTGGTGATGTGGCCCAGGTCGAAATTGGCAATGCACCACGACTTGGTATGTTTCAGCTTGATGAAAACCCTGATTCTGTAGAAGGTATTGTCTATTTGCGCCGGGGTGAGGATGCGTCAGAAGTATTAGCCAGGGTGCGGGACAAAATTCAGACTATCAATCAGCATATTTTGCCTCCAGGCCTTGAAGTTAAGCCTTTTTATGATCGACAGGTATTACTCGATATTACTGTAGGTACTGTTAAGCACACCATGTTTTTTGGAATTTCTCTGGTGTTGATACTACTTTACATATTTTTAGGAAATTTGAGAGCTGCAATGGTTGTGGCGGCAGTTATTCCATTGGCACTGTGCGTCTCATTTATTCAGATGAGCATTTTTAATGTATCGGCAAACTTAATCTCGTTGGGCGCGATTGATTTTGGAGTTATTGTCGATGCCGCGGTAATTATTACTGAGAATGTAATGCGGCATTTAGAGGAGCAAAAACAGCAACGACCCAATCAAACGATTATTTTGGCTACCAGCGAAGTGCAAAGAGCAATGGTGTATTCAACTAGCATCATCATTGTTGCGTACTCACCATTATTTTTGATGGGTGGCGTAGAGGGAATTATCTTTAAGCCCATGGCTTTTACGATGGGTTTTGCACTCATCGCCTCTATTATTTTGAGCCTTACCTTTTTGCCAGCTGCACTATCTTTCCTATTTAAAGGGCATGTTGAGCATAAACCTCCAGCATTCATTAATTGGATCTTAGATCGCTATAAACCACTATTAAGGGTTTGGATGGATCGACCTAAGACTGTAATTGCAATTGCAGTGTTTATTTTAGGTATGACCTTGCTGAGCGTGATGAGGCTTGGGACCGCATTTTTGCCAACTCTCGAAGAAAATAATATTTGGTTGCGGATCACATTGCCTAATACTGTTGAGCTGGATTACTCCGTCAAAATTGCCAATCAACTCCGTGAGCTTTTTATAAAGCAACCAGAGCTAGAGAAGGTGGCGGTACAAATTGGGCGTCCAGATGATGGTACGGATTCCACTGGGGTATTTAACCAAGAATATGGCTTGTATTTACAGCCTCCCGAGAAGATGCCTCCCAATAGTAGTAAAAAGAAGTTGGTAAAAAGGCTCGAAGAGGAGCTTGATAAGATTCCCGGTATTACTTATAGCTTTTCTCAATACATTGAAGACAATGTGAATGAAGCTCTCTCCGGTGTGAAGGGTGAAAACTCAGTCAAAATATATGGACCAGACCTAGATGTGTTGGATCAAAAAGCGCATGAGGTGATGCGCCAGCTCGAGAAAGTCCAAGGTGTTGCTGATGAGGGTATCTTGAAGGAGTTAGGTCAACCAACTGTCAATATTAAGATTGACCGCGAAAGATCTTCTCGCTACGGCATTAATGTGAGTGATATTCAAACAGTGGTTGCCAATGCAATTGGTGGGGCTGAAGTCACGAGTTTGCTCGAAGATGAAAAGACCTTTGGTATCGCCATTCGGTTAAATCAAATGAATCGCAATAATATTGCTGATTTATCCCAGTTATTAGTGAGTGGACCAGATGGAATTAAGATTCCCCTCTCCATGGTGGCAGATATTGAGCTATCTGATGGCCCATTCTTTATTTATCGGGAGACAGGAAAACGTTATATTGCAATTAAATTTAGCGTGCGTGGTAGAGATTTAGGAAGCGCAGTAGAAGATGCCCAGCATTTAGTGAGTCAAAATGTAACTTTGCCCCCTAACTATAGTATTTTTTGGGATGGGCAATTTAATCAGATGAAAGCTGCACAGTCTAAATTAATGGTCATCATTCCATTGACCTTAGTGGCCATCTTTTTACTTTTGATTAGCGCTTTTGGAAACTATCGTGATGCCGTCATTGTTCTAATCAATGTACCGTTTGCAGCGATTGGAGGCATCGTAGCATTGCACCTTGGTGGTGAGACTTTAAGTATTTCCGCACTTTTTGGGTTCCTATCCTTATTCGGTATTGCGATCCAGGATGGAGTAATCCTGATTTCTTATATTAATAAAACTACTTCTACTGATCCAAGGCTAATGAAGGATGCCATCGTGGAGGGCGCCTCACTTAGAGTGCGTCCTGTATTGATGACTGCATTACTTGCGGGATTGGGGTTATTGCCTGCAGCTTTATCGCATGCTATTGGTTCAGAAGCACAACGTCCATTAGCTTTAGTGATTGTCGGAGGGATGGTCACCACCACGATATTGACGCTATTGGTATTGCCGGTTATCTACGCTTTATATAGGGAAAGATTTGGACGGGCACTAACCAGTAAGCAATCTTTTTGAGGTTAAGCCAAAGTCTAAGTAGGTTCATCTATAAAAATGAAATACTTTCCCCCTGATAATTTCTCTAAATGGTGCGCCACTGTCCTGTGGTTAGTGCCTCTATCTTGCTTTGCCTACCTGCAAGATGAAATTCAGGTATGTGACGATGAGATTAATAAGCAAGGGGAATACAGTCTTGAACTTCACTTAAACACCACTCCAAGAGGAAATCAACAGCAGGGCTATTTAGGGGAGGTGGTGAACAATAACAATACGCGCGTAACCCCGGAACTTGCATATGGATTAGGACATGATTTAGAGGCAGGTTTTTATGTAAGTTATTCAAATAACAATAATTCCTTTAACTATGCTGGCACTAAAGCAAGACTTAAATGGCTTCCTTACCAAGAGGAAAAGGGTGATTTATTTTTTGCTGGGGTTAACGTAGAAATTTCTAATACGCCTTACCCATATGAGCCCTCACGCTACAACGGGGAGACGCGATTTATCATTGGCAAACATATAGACGAATGGTTGCTGGCGTTTAATCCGATTTTGACCCAAGCGCTTTCACAACCTCAAGTACATCAGGGTCTTATTTTCTCTACTGCTACTAGAGTCTCCCGTAGTATTACTCCTGAGTGGGCCTTGGGAGGTGAGCTATAAACTAATACCAATCAAATCAATCAACCGATTGTCTATCCAAACACCAACAATGTTGTGTATGCCATGATGTACTTTGAAGGAAGGCCTGTTACATTTCAGGCGGGCATTGGAAAAGGGGTAAGTCATGGCGCTGATCAAACAACCCTCAAAGCAATTATTTCAATTCCACTTCCTTGACTTCCAATGGGAAGTTAATAGACCAATTTTATATTTTGAACGGCAGCTATGGGTCGGAAAGCGCCCATTTGACTGAATTGGCCTAGATGACTCATATCGGCCAAACTGAGACGGTCACTAAACTCAAAATCTCTTTCTTTGAATGTCTGGAATAGTCTGATAAGCAGCCAAATACTCTAATTGGCCAAGTAATTCAGTAGTACAAGCAAAACAGTGATTTTGAAGAATAGAACCTTATAGAATAGGGTTTAGTTAGTGGTAATAGAACCCCTAACACTCATTCATAGTACTAATATCGCTCAGTAGTACAAATGAAAAGGGCCTCCCTGATGGGAGACCCTTATGTAGCTTGGTGCGGCTGGCAGGAATTGAACCCACGACCCCTTGGTTCGTAGCCAAGTACTCTATCCAACTGAGCTACAGCCGCAACAGCCATAATTATGCCATGGAAGAGAAGAACTACATTACACCAGCAGGTCACGAACGCATTAGAAGCGAGCTTCTACAACTCTTAAACCGTGATCGGCCAGAGGTAGTACAGGTGGTGCACTGGGCTGCCTCGAATGGTGACAGGTCAGAAAATGGGGACTATATCTACGGAAAAAAACGCTTGCGTGAGATAGATCGACGCATTCGTTTCCTTAATAAACGCCTGGAATTTGCTGTAGTGGTCGACAATGCCACCCGAAAATCTGGCGCAGCCGATGCCGAGCAAGTCTTTTTTGGGGCTAGCGTGCGCTATGTCAATCTAGAAGGGCCAGATGCCGAAAAAGAGACCACCATCACGATTGTGGGGGTAGATGAGGTTGATCTAGACAAAGGACAGGTGAGTTGGGTTTCCCCGATTGCTAAAGCTCTAATCAAAGCCCGCCTGGGTGATTGTGTCAAAATTCAGACTCCAACTGGCCCTACTGAAATAGAAATTCTGGAGGTGCGGTACGACTAAGTTGTAACTAAGTTGACCTAGTACGAGTCACACGCATCACATCAGGATTGGCACGCAAACTGCGCATGACTTTGGAAAGATGCAAGCGATTTGAAACCTGAATCGTAAAACGAATCGTCACCGAATCTTCCTTATAGCGATCGTCCATCGACACATTCATGATGTTGGAATCTGCAGCAGTAACACTACTAGCAACACGCGCCAGAACACCCTTACCTTGGAGCGTATCGATCGCTAAATCAACCTCAAACTCACGGTTAATCTCCTTGCCCCACTCAACCTCAACCCATTTGTCACTATCTTTTGAGAGCATCCGTAAAGCCACTGGGCAATCATTTGCATGAATTTGTAGTCCGTCACCCTTACCGAGGTAGCCAATGATGCTATCGCCCGGGATTGGATGACAACAGTTCTGAAAACTCATCGAATTACCTTCGCGACCATCCACCAAAATAGCCTGACGCTGATGGTGATGACTGATTAATTCTTGCTGAGGTGAAACCCAGTCGCTAGCGCCCAGACGCATCTGCTCTCCACCACCTTCATCATCGATCAATATCTTCAAGCGAATCGCCAGCTCTTGTGGGGAACGACGTCCCAAGGCAATATTGACACTGGCTTCTTCACGGGTTTTATCGCCCGTCCAATGCATCAGCTTTTCCCAAACCTCGGGAGTCAAGAGACCAGCATCCACCCCTTGTTGACGTAATGCGCTGGCCAAGAGGCGTTCGCCCAGTTGTAAAGATTCTGCGTAATGTTTTGTTTTTAAAGAATGGCGAATGGAAGCGCGCGCTTTACCAGTGCGTACAAAAGCCAACCAACCTGGATTGGGTTGAGAGTTTGTTGAATTAATGACTTCAATAATGTCGCCATTTTTTAACTCGCTCCGTAAAGGTAACTGCATGCCATTAATCTTCACCGCCACACAGGTGTTACCTAAATCACTGTGAATCGAGTAAGCAAAATCGAGCGCCGTAGCACCGCGCGGCAAGGCACGAATCTGCCCTTTAGGGGTAAACACATAAACGGCATCAGGGAACAAATCAATCTTGACATGTTCTAAGAATTCTTGAGAGTCGCCACTACTGTCTTGAATATCAATTAACGACTGCAACCATTGGTGAGCGCGGTTTTGTACCTCACTCATGTCAGGAGAGCCATCTTTATAAGCCCAGTGTGCTGCAACCCCTGCTTCTGCGATGGCATGCATTTCACTAGTGCGAATCTGAAACTCTACTGGTACGCCTGAGGGACCCAATAAGGTGGTATGTAAAGACTGATAACCATTCAGTTTAGGAATAGCAATGTAATCCTTAAACTTGCCTGGCATCGGCTTATAGAGCGCATGCAAAATTCCGAGCGCGCGATAGCAGTCATCAATCGAATGCACGGTGACGCGGAATCCGTAGACATCCAAAACTTGTGAAAAGGTTAAATGCTTAAAACGCATTTTGCTGTAAATACTAAAGAGTGTTTTTTCACGGCCCTGAAGGTCGACTGCTACATTCGATTTAGCAAAAGCCATGCGGGTGGCTTGCAAAATCTTTTCCACCATCTCTTTACGATTTCCACGCGCCCGCTTAACCGCGCCCTCAATCACCCGAAAGCGCATCGGCATCGAATAACGGAAACTTAAGTCTTGTAAATCACGATAGATAATATTTAAACCAAGACGATGGGCGACAGGCGCATAGATTTCAATTGTTTCTGCGGCAACCCTGCGACGCTTTTCCATAGGCACCGCATCTAAGGTGCGCATATTGTGAGTGCGGTCAGCTAACTTCACCAAGATGACACGGACATCTCGTGCCATCGCCATAAACATTTTTCTAAAACTCTCCGCCTGTGCTTCTGCATGGCTTTGAAATTCTAATTTATCTAACTTGGTTAAGCCTTCGACGAGCTCAGCAACTTTGCTGCCAAATTTTTCGACCAGATCAGATTTAGTACAACCAGTATCTTCAATCACATCATGCAATAAGGCAGCCATGATGGATGGCGCATCTAGACGCCAAGTAGCGCAGAGTTCTGCAACCGCCACTGGATGCGTGATGTAAGGTTCACCGCTATGGCGGTACTGACCTAAGTGTGCCGTATCTGAAAACTGAAAGGCTTTTTTGATTAAGGTAATTTCTTCTGGCTTGAGATACGTCAGTTTAGAAATCAATCCTTCAATCGAAACAATTTGATGCTTGAGGGGTAAAGTGGGCGCAGAAGTAGGCCCAAATAAGTGTCGACTCGATTGCGCCAACAAAGTGGCGATGATCGACTGCTTCTTGTTTTGCTTATTATCTTTGCTAGCGTCGGGCGAACCGACGCTAGATGTTGCCGATGAGGTCTCTAGGTTTAAAGGGAGCTCCACACCGGAACTCCTGAATTAGAGAGGTACCTTGGTCAACATATCACGGTCAGTCACGCCAGCGGCAACTTCGCGCAACGCAACAACTGTGGCTTTGTCTCTAGCCTCGACACGTGGAGAATGACCTTGAACCAATTGGCGAGCACGATAAGTCGCAGCCAACACTAGTTCAAAACGATTAGGAATGGTTTTTAAACAATCTTCTACAGTAATACGGGCCATGCTGAACTCACTTAAATTTAGCTTCAATACCTATAGGATAACTGATTAGACCCCAAGGCGCCTTAAAAGCGCAGGATTGCGTGCCATGACGGGGCCTGAGCGCAGACGGCTGGCAGCAATAATATTTTGCAATTCGAGCAAGGCTTGATCAAAAAGGTCATTGATGACAATGTAATTGGCCTCATGGGCATGCTGGAGCTCTATATGAGCAGCTGCCACCCTGCGCTCAATCGTTGCTTCGTCATCCTGCCCTCTTTTGCGCAAACGCTCTTCTAGGGCATCAATCGAGGGCGGGAAGATAAAGATCCATTGCACAGAGGGAATGAGTTTGCGAATTTGTTGCGCACCCTGCCAGTCAATCTCCAGAAGCACATCGCTACCAGAGAACATCTGCGCTTCAATCCAGGTACGGGAAGTACCGTAAAAATGCCCATGTACTTCTGCCCACTCTAAAAATTGACCTTGATTGCGTGCAGCGATGAACTCCTCTTTGTTAACAAAGCGATAGTTCACACCATCCACTTCGCCAGGTCGAGGTGCACGGGTCGTAGTAGAGAGAGATAACTTCAGACCAGGGTCGCTCTTTAATAGGGCATCCACTAAGGAAGATTTGCCTGCGCCCGATGGCGCAACAATCATCAACATGCTGCCTTGATAAGCGGTAGTGTTTTGACTAGTCATAAAAATAACTTAAATGAATTACTCTAAATTTTGCACTTGTTCACGCATTTGCTCAATCATGAGCTTGAGCTCTAAAGCAGCCTGAGTGCATTCCTCCGAAACCGACTTCGAACTCAGGGTATTGGCTTCACGATTAAGTTCTTGCATTAAGAAATCTAACCTCTTGCCTACTGGACCTTTACCAGCTAAAGCAGTATCAACTGCCTGTAGATGAGTCTTAAGGCGTGCAAACTCTTCAGCAACATCAATGCGCACGGCATAGAGCACTACCTCTTGACGAATGCGTTCCATCAACTCCGTACCAGTCCCGCTGACACCTTTAGATTGCTCTTGAGCTGCCAATGCTTCTGCTAGGCGCTCAGAAAGTTTTTCTTGATATTGGGTGACGTACTCAGGCACCTTAGGTTCAATCACTTTGACAATCTCACGCATCTTGCCGGTGATGGTGCTCAATACACCTACCAGTGCTTTGCCTTCAGCCTGACGACTTTCGCTTAAAGCAGTTAAAGCAGCGCGCCCAGCTTCTACCGTGGCAGTCATCCAACCCTCTTCCTCACCACGCGGTTCAGAAACAATGCCCGGCCAACGCAGGATGTCAGAAATTCCCAGAGCTTGGGCTTTTGGAAAGGCTTCCTGCGCTTTTTCTTGGAGGGTATATAAAGCATCTAAGCGATCTTTATTGAGAGCACCTAAGGCATGGGGATTACTTTTAGCAGCCCCAGCGGCACCGGCATTCACACGCCAGGCAGCCCTAAACTCCACTTTTCCACGAGCAAGGCTGTGGGTCGCCATTTCTCGAAGGGCGGGTTCAGCCCCACGGCACTCGTCTGGCAGACGAAAACCCAAATCCAGAAAGCGGCTATTCACAGCCCGACATTCCACTTGCAGATCAGCAACCACACCAGCTCCTAGGGAGACTTGGCGAGAAGCGCTGCCATAACCAGTCATGCTCGATATCATAGGGACATTGTAGATTCTTTATCGATCCAGCCCAAACTTAGGACTAAACCCAATGAGCACCTCGAATGTCAGCCGCCCCAGCGGTCGTAATCCAAAACAATTGCGCCCTGTCACGATTACCCGCGCCTTTACCAAGCATGCGGAAGGCTCGGTCTTGATTGCCTTTGGCGATACCAAGGTGCTGTGCACTGCCAGCATCCTAGAACGTGTGCCGCCCCATAAAAAGGGCTCCGGCGAAGGCTGGGTTACTGCTGAATACGGCATGCTCCCCCGCTCTACCCATACCCGTAGTGATCGTGAAGCAGCTAAAGGCAAACAATCAGGTCGTACCCAAGAAATCCAACGTCTGATTGGTCGTGCCATGCGCAGCGTCTTTAATCTAAAAACCTTAGGAGAGCGCACCATTCATTTAGATTGTGATGTCTTGCAAGCCGATGGCGGTACGCGTACAGCTTCTATTACTGGCGCCTATGTCGCCGCCCGAGATGCAGTGAACCAATTACTGAAAAGTGGCGTTCTCACACAAGATCCGCTCATTGATAGTGTGGCAGCGATCTCTGTTGGTATCTACCAAGGTACACCGGTACTCGATTTAGATTACCCAGAAGATTCTTCCTGTGACACGGATATGAATGTCGTCATGACTGGCAAAGGCGGCATGATTGAAGTACAAGGCACAGCTGAAGGCGCCACCTTCTCACGCGCAGAACTAACTGCTCTATTAGATCTGGCCGAGCAAGGGATTCATGATCTAACAAAGTTGCAGTTAGAGGCGCTTAAGTAAATTAGTAAATCAGTAAATCACCAACTCAGATGATGCAAAAACTGGTTCTCGCTTCTAATAACGCTGGCAAGGTTCGAGAGTTTCAAGCCCTGCTAGCGCCACTCGACTTTGAAGTGATCGCTCAAGGCGAGCTGGGCATTCCAGCGGCAGAAGAGCCTCACCATACCTTTGTTGAGAATGCCTTAGCTAAAGCACGCCATGCAAGTGCGGCAAGTGGTATGCCAGCATTAGCGGATGACTCTGGTATTTGCGCCCATGCCCTCAATGGTGCGCCAGGCGTTTACTCGGCACGCTACGCAGGTGAAGCTTGCGATGATGCTGCTAATAATCGCAAGTTGATTAAAGCCCTGAGTAGCAAAAGCAATAGAGGGGCTCACTATGTTTGCGCTTTAGTACTAGTCCAAAATACCAATGATCCCGAACCTTTGATTGTGCAAACCCGCTGGTATGGTCAGATTATCGAGCAAGCAAAAGGAAGCAATGGTTTTGGTTATGATCCTTATTTCTTCATACCAGAGTTAGATAAAACCGCTGCGCAATTAGAGCCCACACAAAAGAATCTCATCAGCCATCGCGGACAAGCTTTGCGTGAGTTGATTGCGCAATTAAAAAGTCGTACGTAATGGCGATTAATATTAGTCCCAATAAAATTACTCTCGCTGCACTACCGCCGTTAGCGCTGTACATTCATTTTCCGTGGTGTGAAAAGAAGTGTCCCTATTGTGATTTCAACTCCCATCAAATCAAAGATGCCACAGAAAGTAAAGGGAATGCGCAAGGCTTTGATGAAGCGCGTTATATCAAAGCACTTATCACTGATCTAGAAACAGAATTACCGCGCACCTGGGGACGGCAAGTTCACAGCATCTTTATTGGTGGCGGTACCCCTAGCCTGCTCTCGCCCAAAGGGATGGATGAATTACTCTCAGCCGTGCGGGCGCGCATCCATCTGGAACCTGGTGCTGAGATCACGATGGAGGCTAATCCTGGCTCGGTTGAGGCAGAAAAGTTTGCTGCCTTTGCCAAGTCGGGAATTAATCGCGTCTCCCTAGGCATTCAAAGCTTCCAAGATGGTCAACTCAAAGCCTTGGGACGTATTCATAATGGGGTGGAAGCTCAAGGGGCAATCACCATTGCGCTCGAACACTTCAAATCTGTCAATATCGATTTGATGTATGGCTTACCGAATCAAAGCCTTGCTTTAGCTAAAGCCGATATTGAAACGGCGCTTTCTTTTCAGACCCCACATCTCTCGCTTTACAACCTCACACTTGAACCCAACACCTACTTCGCTAACTTTCCACCCAAGCTGCCTAGTGAAGATGACATCGATGCGATCTTTGAGCAAAATCTCGCATTACTCACTGCAGCTGGCTACACCAGATATGAAGTCTCTGCTTATGCCAAAAAAGATCAGGAGTGCAAACACAATCTGAACTACTGGCGCTTTGGTGATTACATCGGTATTGGTGCTGGTGCCCATGGGAAGATTTCTTTTCCGAATCAAGTGACACGCCAAGTTCGCGAGCGCCATCCAGAGACTTATATGCAAGCTATGGAAACCAAAGGCCATGCCTTAATTGAATCACGTGAGGTGCTGGCTAAAGATCTGCCCTTTGAATTCTTACTCAATACCTTACGATTGACCGATGGCGTGCAGACAAAAACATTTAGCGAGCGCACTGGCTTACCACTCCACCTCATTGCCAAGGGACTGCAAGCAGCAAGTGACAAAGGTTTGTTAGATCAAAATCCTAGCAAGCTCAAGGCAACGGCTCTAGGTTTACGCTATTTAAATAATCTGCAAGAAATGTTCTTAGATTAGATTGGCAGCGAATAGTAGGAAGCTTATTTACCACTCCAGGTCGGTGGCTTGCCTTCCAGAAATGCGCTCACGCCATTGTGAAAATCAGTACTACCGTAACACTCTGCAATCAGATCGGTGCAATCCGGTAGATTATTTTTTAGTAAGCGCGCTAAAGTAAGCTTGCTGACTTTTTGTGTGATCGGCGCTAACTTTATGAGACGCCCAGCCAAATCGAGGGCAGCTTGCGTAAGCGCTGGTGAGTCGTGGGTGCTGAATAAGTAACCCTGTTTCAGCAGTTCAGTTGCAGAAATCATTTCTGCTAATAACAGCATGCGTTTCACGGGATGAATACCCAGGTGCGCAACCAGCCAAGCGACATTACCTGGAGATAGACAATTGCCTAAGGTTTTTGCAATGGGTACTCCAAAGCGCGCATCATGAGTGGCGATCCTAAAATCACAACAGCTGGCAATGGCTAAACCTCCACCTACTGCCATACCATCAATGACGGCAATCGTCGGTATAGGCAACATTGCCAAAGGGGTTAAATAATCATCAATCCCCTCTTCATAGGCAATGCCATCTGCGCCGCTTTTAAAGGAGGAGAATTGGGCAATATCACTACCCGAGACAAAAGACTTCCCACCTGCACCCCGCAAGATAGCCACACGCACTGCAGGTTTGAGTGCGAGGTCCTGACAAATGGTTTTGAGGCTTTGATACATCTCGACTGTCATCGCATTGCGTGCCGCCACATGATC
Organism: uncultured beta proteobacterium; assembly: GCA_903845455.1. Classification (GTDB taxonomy): domain Bacteria; phylum Pseudomonadota; class Gammaproteobacteria; order Burkholderiales; family Burkholderiaceae; genus Polynucleobacter. The sequence goes on from CAIMXN010000055.1 coordinate 13,267, forward strand.
AAAAGTCACATAGGCAATGCCATCACGGATTTCGCATAAGACTTGGGCAGTCTTAGGCACCGCTACTTTATCTACTCCAGCCATAAAAAGAATTACTCTGCTTTGATATTTAAGGTTTTAACCAAGCGCTGATATTTAGCCAACTCTGCAGTCAAGAACACACTAAATGCCGCAGGTGTTGTGGGACCTTCAGGTTGCAAACCTTGTGAATCTAGCGTCTTCTTAATTTGGGGATCGGCCATAGCCGCCTTGACTGCTTGATCAATCTTGTTGACTACAACAGGGTCCATGCCTTTGGGGCCCATCACAGAATACCAATTGGTCACATCAAATCCTGTGATACCTACTTCATTAAAGGTGGGGACATTTGGCAGGATAGCCAAACGCTTAGGCGTTGAAATCGCCAAGGCCTTGAGACTACCTTCTTTAATCTGCTGCAAATTGGGTGGCAAGGTATCAAAGTTCATGGTGATCTGACCCCCCAGCAAATCGATAATTGCCTGACCACTCCCCTTGTAAGGAACATGGTTCAGAGAAATACCAGCAATCTTGGCAAACAGTGCACCAGCTAAATGCTGAGTGCTACCAATTCCCGAAGATCCATAAGTCATTTGGTCAGGGTTGGCTTTAGCCAAGGCAATCAATTGCGCTACAGAGTTCACTGGCAATGAAGCCTTGACTACCAAGACATTGGGTACGTAGCCTAAGTAAGTAATGGGAGTGAAATCGGTGGCTGCGTTGTACGGCACATTAGGTAATACAAATGGTGCAATGGCATTGGAGTTTGAATGGCCCACCAATAAGGTATAGCCGTCTGGTGTCGACTTGGCAATTTGATCTGCTGCAATCGTTCCGGCTGCACCAGACTTATTTTCAATAATCACCGCCTGTCCTAAGACCTCCCCCATTTTGGGAGCAAGTGCACGCGCCACGATATCCGTTCCGCCACCAGGAGCAAACCCAACAATCAAGCGAATCGGTTTAGTGGGATAGGCCTGCTGTGCAGAAGTAGAAAAAGATAGAGAGCACAGTCCAATTGCAACTGCCAGCGCAAAACGCTGTGAAACCCGATGGGTGGACTGAAAAATCATGGTATCTCCGTCAATGTTCTAGTTTTATAAAAGCAGATGCAAGGCAGTAGCTATCACCTATTGCTTGATATTATGAGCAGATTCATTCTAAACATATAAGAACAATAGAGACAATGACGAAAACCCCTAGCTCCAAGCCACTGCCATTGGCTGGCGTGCGTGTCCTAGATGTCAGCCAAGTCATGGCTGGACCCTATTGCTGCATGCTTCTAGCCGACCTAGGGGCAGATGTGATCAAAATCGAGCCTCCTGGCACCGGAGACCAAACGCGTGGTGCTATGGGATTCAAAATGAAGGGTCCTGACAGCATGGGCTTTTTGAACATGAATCGTAATAAACGCAGCATTCACCTCAATCTCAAAAGTAAAGCTGGCAAAGAAGTCTTTTTCAAACTCGTTAAGACTGCTGACATCTTGGTAGAGAACTATCGCCCTGGCGTCATGAAAAAGCTGGGAATCGACTACCCATCCTTAAAAGAAATGAATCCTGGTTTGGTCTATGCCAGCATCTCTGGTTTTGGTCAAACCGGACCTTGGGCTGATAGGCCAGGTTTTGATCTCATGGCACAAGCCATGTCCGGTGTCATGAGTGTGACTGGCTACCCAGATGGACCACCAGTCAAAGCCGGCGTTCCCGTAGCAGACATTGGTTGTGCTCTTTTTGCTGTCTACGGCATTCTCTCTGCCTACATTGGGAAAACCAAATCAGGTGAAGGTCAATTTATAGATGCCTCGCTCTTTGATTCTGCCTTGGCGTTTTCAGTTTGGGATACTGCGCAGTATTGGGGTACGGGTGTTGAGCCCTATAAGCTTGGCACTGCTAATCATATGAGCGCTCCCTATCAAGCGATGCAAGCAGCTGATGGCTACTTTGTCATGGGTGCGACTAACCAAAAGCTTTGGAAGCTACTCTGCGACAAAATAGAGCGGACTGAACTCTTTGAGGATGCGCGCTTTAAAACCAATCCACTGCGCCTGGCAAATCGACTTGAGCTTGCAGTTGAATTGGAGAAAAGTTTTGTCAGTAAAACGAGTGCTGAGTGGGTTGATCTTTTATTGGTTGCCGGCATTCCGGCCGGACCGATCAATACTTATCCGCAAGCCTTTGATAGCGAGCATGGCAAGCATCGTCAAATGCGCATGGAAATTGACCACCCCATCGAAGGTAAAGTTCCTAATATTGGTTTTGCCGTCAAATTGAGTGCTACCCCTCAACAAGTCAGAAGGCATCCACCCCTTCTGGGAGAGCACACCGGTGAACTCTTAGAAGAACTGGGTATTGCTGGGAATGAACTCAAGGCCCTAGAAGAAGCAGGCGCCTTTTTACCTTAAGCCTGCAAGCATGATGACTGCTGACTTACTTCAGCAGTCATTGCAGCACTAATGCAAAGATTCAATTAGTAATTGGAAGTTCTCCGCACTAAGTGGCTTGCCATACAGATATCCCTGATAAAAATAACAACCCTCTGCCAGCAGATAATCGCGTTGCTCAATGGTTTCCACTCCTTCTGCAATGACTCTTAGCTTTAATGATTCAGCTAGAGACAAGATGGAACAAATAATCGCTCGATCACCTTCATCCCAGGCAATATCAAGCACAAAGCTTTTATCAATCTTAATTTCATCTAAAGGCAATTTCTTGAGATAACTTAAGGATGAATATCCAGTACCAAAATCATCAATGGAAAACTTAACCCCAATTTTTCTTAAGTCATTAATAGTAGATATCACTTCATCCACATTCTCAAGCAACAAACTCTCTGTTAACTCAAACTTTAATAACTGAGGATTAATACCCGCCGTATCGATCAACTCTCCAACCATTTGCGCAAAGTTGGGGCGTCTAAATTGCTTAGCACTGATGTTCACCGACAAAACCAGTTCTTGAGTAAAGGGATTCTTGGACCAAGCTAGTAATTGTGTACAAGCATTTTGTAAGGCCCATTCACCAATAGAAAAAATGAGTCCACTTTCTTCGGCAATCGGAATAAATACTTCTGGAGAAATAATCTCCATCTCAAAAGGCTCCCAGCGCAACAATGCTTCTGCACCAATAATCCTGCCAGACTGATCCACTTGGGGCTGATACATGAGGTTGAATTCATTTTTACCTAAGGCGCTTCTTAAGCTCGTTTCTAAATTGGTCTTTTCTGTAAATTGAGTATGCATAGCATCATCAAAAAAACGAATCGTATTACGTCCCGAAGCTTTAGCTTGGTAAAGGGCTAAGTCGGCCTCTTTCATCAACTCATTAGCGCTTTGGGTTTTATGTGAAAAAAGGGTGATCCCAATACTGGCAGTTGCGCTATGAGTGATGCCATTTAAGTCAACTGGCTCGGCAATGCCCAGGTGCAATTTATCAGCAACCATGCTGAGTGCATGCATCGCATGCTCCAGGTCTTCACCCAAGTCAGGAATCAATACAATAAATTCATCACCTCCAAGTCGCGCAGCCGTATCCATCTCGCGTAAATTATTCCGCAAACATTGAGCCACTGACATGAGCACTTGGTCGCCCATATCGTGTCCGCGCGTGTCATTAATCGACTTAAATTTATCGATATCAATCAATAAAACAGCTCCAAAAATTTGATTACGAGCTGCAACAATCCGTGCTTGATTCAAACGATCTAACAATAAACGCCTATTCGGTAAATTCGTGAGTGGATCGTAGTAAGCCAGCTCCATGATCTTGCGTTCAGCTTCTCTTGGATCACTGGTATTGGAATAGATCCCAATGTAGTGAGTAATCGTGCCATTTAAATCTCTTACTACAGAAATCGAAAGCCAGACTGGCAGTACTCGCCCCTCTTTAGAGCGATTCCAAACACTGCCTTCCCACTTACCCTCGCTCGATATTGCCTCCCACATATTGCGATAAAAAGCATCGTCATGGTGGGTGGGGCATTTAAAAATGCAGGTATTTTTTCCAACCAGTTCATCTGCGGAATAGCCTGATACTTTTTCAAAAGCTTCATTCGCACGCAATATGTTGCCCCGTGCATCAGTAACAATCATGCCATCCTTGGATTGGAAAGCCACCGAGGCAATACGCAATTCTGCTTCTGCTACTTTTCTATCGGTAATGTTTTCAGAGAAAATAATGAGGCCACCGACTGTGCCATCGGGATTCATCCAAGGCTTTACTTCCCAACGAATCCAGCCAACGCTACCATCTGGAAAAATAATGCGATCTTCATTGCAAGAGGCACTCTCGCCCAGTAAACATCTTTGATGCATCTCCTTCCAGTCATTGGGAATATTGGGAGAAAGCTCATGATGATTTTTGCCAATGATATCAATGCCCTCTAACTTCCGATCTTCTATCCAACATCTACTAGCGTATAAATAACGAAATTGGCTATCTAACATAGCAATGCCAGTCGGGGCATTTTCGATAAAAAGCTGAAGCTGACGATTGACGGCCGTTAACTCCTGAGCAGTGACCTCAAGCGCATTCTCAAGCAGATGACGCTCACGATCAACCTGAAAGTAAGTGTCATTGACGACATTTATAAAGGCCTCCCAATGATCAGCATTCAGAGCCAATTCATTGGGAAATTTACGTAACTGCCTTTTTAATAGTCGATGATAAGTTTGAGTGGAAAGCGTCATCTTAAAAAATGGAAAGTTTATTCGGATAAAAGCGTGAGCGTAGTAGTCTGGTTATGTAAAGAGCATAAAGCTGAATCAAAAGGAGCGATTTCACCATAAGAATAAAAACCAAAAACGGTGGTTTGTGAACCTAATACTGTTTGAATTGCCTCAATTTCTTCTTCAGCTATTTGATCCATCACTAAGCGCCGCCCTACACAACTCACTACTAAACAAAGTGAATCTTGGTGAGGGGTCGTAGGGATAATATCCTTGGCTAGTGCAATCGTAGCGTCGATCAGCGAGTCAATGTCTGTCTTCATTAACTTGCATAAACTCCCCTGCGGGACATCCCCAGCAAAATGCAAACTATTTTTATTAGCATCTATGCCTAAGAGAGTGCGTACATAAGGCTTAGCAGATTCTGTATCTCGAATAGAGAGCGGAAACCGTAAACCACTTCCTGGTAGATCTTTAGAAAGTTCACCTAAGTATTTGGTGTAAATCTCTAAAGCTGGCTTATGATCGATTTCATACACTGTGCTTCCTGAAGATTGCGTGACCCTTCTTTCAGGGCCAAACTCTTTCCAGCCAGTAGCAAAACCATAAGACACCGTTAGCTCACCATAAAACCCAATTAAAGCTACTTGGTGACGCTTTGCTGGCCCATTCACCATCACCCATGACTCTTGAAAACGATCTGCGTCCCCTGCTAAACCCCCGGTCACCGGAATAGCAAAGTCATTAAGGGTTTTGGTTAATTCACTACCACTGATAGATAGTCCATCTGAAAGTACAAATAAATGCCTGAGCTTGGGATCTATAAATTCTTTAGCCAACTGATGAAGTGTGGCTCCAATGTTATCGCCAGGGTCGATTAAGCTACTTTTTACTACTACTGACGTAGTTGAAAAATGAATCGCTGCGATCACCATGCCACCATCAGAAACCGTGTTTCCACGAATATTTCCAGATGAAGAGCAACCTACAATTTGAGCGGAAGGAAAAAAGGTTTTCAGCTCTCTATAGCATTCAGCTTGCGTGAAAAAAAGGTTGTCTGCACAGACAATGACTAAATCTATAGTCGGATCTGAAGATAAATGAATATCCCAGCCATTGACTGCTGTCCACTGATAAGTGCTTACATGCATCTGATTGCTCTCTTATTAATATACCCACTGAGGCTAATTCTCTTTGCCTATATTACCCACATCTGCATAAGATAGCGTCAATACCTACATTTACACGTCTAATTATCCGAATAATTCATTAGCATCTGTGGTTTTTCATCATTTCCACACAGATTTCAATCTTCTGATAAATATGGGAAGGTACGCTGTCATAATGCGTAAAACACTCGCTATACAAGATCTCTTTCTATGTACCTTCAATCACTCCTGAGTACCCTCACGCAAAGAAGGGCGTCATATGAATACACATGCACTGGGATACTGGCTTAATAAAAAGCGGCTAACAATCTATCCAAAGATAATCGTTGCCGTACTGCTAGCAGTTCTGATGGGTATTTATGTATTTTTAAAGCTCAGTGGAGATAACTTTTATTATGCAAATGACTTCAGTATTTTTTGGACTGTATCGCGTTTATCGCTAGAGGCCAATCCTGCCAAAGCACATGAATATCTCTATCTACTGGATAAAGTGAGAAAGATTGCTCCTGTCATCATTTAAGTGCTATTGGACGCCATTTCAGCAGTGCTTTCCCCCTAGAGAGCCCTATTCACATAGAAATGTTTCAATAAGGTGCTAATATCATGAATGTAGCAACCATCAGGAGCGAGAATTGGGTAAAGTCCAAAGAATTTTGGGGAGACTGTGTGGGTTTGTAAAACGTTTTAAGTTGAATCAATCAGCTGTTTCTGCTATTGAATTTTCCTTAATCGCTGCTGCCATTGCAGTCGTCATCATACTTGGAGTCAGAAACATTGGCACTAATACTGGCAAAATTTTCTCTACAATCAATACTGCTATTTAAGCTAAATGTGAACTGACCTGATTTTTAGTGCCACCCTAAAAGAGAGGATTTTTGATAATCTTCATCTTAAAGGAGTGCTAAATATGGTTAAAGGTCAACGTCTCAAACCCGAGCAAATCGTCACCTTATTGCGTCAAATCGATGTTTTAACCACCAATGGCAAAACC
>CAIMXN010000056.1 GCA_903845455.1 uncultured beta proteobacterium
AAGGTCAATGCAGCAATCGCTGCATTGGGATTAGGGATTTCTAAGTCACCAGTTGTCTCCCAAGATTGGCCAGCATTGCGCGTTTCACTGACAGGAATTTGTTTAATCTGTGACCCACCCCGAGTTTGGCGAAAGTATGCGATAGCGTGTTCGGTACCATCTGTAAACACAATGGGCTGAATGGCGCCACGTCCAGAACTCATGCGACGCTTATCGATTACTCGATCAGATTCAATTCTTAAAAACTCGCCAAAACGTCCAATCCATTCATGATAAGCAGGTAAACCCAAACGACCGTCCACAAACCGAATGGCAGGTGACTTCACTAAAGTGCTGAGATTTGTAAAGGGTGAAGTAATTAGACGACGAGGAAGACTCCATGTCGCTCCCTCATCATCCGAACTGATTGTCGAGATTGAACTTCCAGCCCAGCCTCCAATAGACACAGTGACAAAGAATAGCTGCAAGCGGCCATCGGCAGCTCTACTGGGAACTGGATTACCCAGCTTAGCGATATAGCGTGACAAGCCTTTTTCGGCGGCAATACGATCCATCACTACCGTTGGAGCACTCCAAGCTGCAGACTGTGGATCATAGACAGCGCTATTAATTACCACATCTGGTGCGCCCTCCCTACTACCCGCAAACCAGAATGCTCGAATAGAGCCATCTTTAAGAGCAATCAATGATGCGGCATGCACTGAGGCTGCGCCGGTGTCTGGTAGCCAATCAAGTTGGGGCTGGGTCAGACTAGACAGCTTGACTTGATGCTGCTCTTCTTTGGTAACTGAAACTACCGCTTCCTCAAATGGCGTCCACACAGGGCGACTATCAAGATATAAAAAGCCCAAAACACCAGCCAATAGTAAAAAGCAAAATGCAATCACGCGACTCATCGACAAGCATCCTTACCGCTCTGCGGTTCAGTCATTTTAATAGGGGTAGCAATCAAATACTCATAAACAAATAGATGTTCGCCAATATCGCCCATCAGCATTGCTTTCACTTCTTCATCAGTATGGCGTGCCCGCATTTCCATACGTCCCCCAAGGATCTTGCATGACTCACAAATCTGCGGAGTAACACCAAGGGGTGATTGCACTGCTACCAAAGGATAGGTGTTGATTAAATGATCAATATTCCCAGCATCCTTTGCTAAATACCCATGCAAATGAGCGCTGGGCAAAAGCAAACGATACTCTTCATCTTTGGCGCGATAGTCACAGGGAATCCATACCTCTTTACCTTCAACCGCTTGAATCGTAGCCAGATCAAACCGTCCGAGCGCACCTTCAAGAGGAGATAAGCTGCTGGTCAAGACGCAATAACAAAAAAAACATCCAGCCAAAGCTAGCGTCTTGCAGAAATTGCTCCACAACAAGCCAATCAATATGAGTGCCATGCTGAGCAATACCAAAGCCCAGTGCCAGATTGGATAAACCCATGAGCCTGTGTCACTCAGAAAGTGAGATGCCTGTAAGTGACCGCCCACCCATATGAGCGCAGAGAGGATGATCAACTGCAAAATCAGCGCAATTCTAAAACCCCATAAGGGCAGCCGATCCCAGTACAGTGCAATCAGTGCGGCAAATGCCGGCATAACTGGCAAAAGGTAGCGCCCAGAACGTTGACTTGGCAGACTAAAGACCACCAAGAATGCTGCAATCAGGAGAAATAATAGACTTTCCTCTAAAGAAAGGAAACGACGTCTGCGCCAACACTGCCATAAGGTACTGAGCAAAACGAAAATCAATAAGCCTGCATTCGCTAGAGTTGTGAGCAGTAGCATCCAAATGCTATCGCCTCCACGAATCAAATCCAATAGATAGTTGGCGCTACGCGCCTCGAATTTGCCAGCATTTTCACCAAGTACAAACTCTTTCCAAACCGCCTCAGGAAAAGGATCAAGCAAAAACCAGAGACTGAATACTCCTAGCGCTAACAATGCAATCAGAATGACTTTAAGAGCATCGTGTATCAAAAACTTTGAAATACTCCACGCACGCCAACGCCAGTAGTAAAGACCTAGAGCAAAGGATGCAGGCACGATATAAGCAAAAGATTTAGAAAGCAGCGCCAAACCAAAACAGCTTGCTGCCAATAAAGGAAAGAGTAGCTTTGACTCAAAGGCAGCCCTACCCCAATACAACAGAGCCATAAAAGGGAGAGTTAACCAAAATACTTCAGGTGGGTCGGTTAAAAAAGGGCGGCCATAGCGATAAGTTGCAAAAAATGAAAGCCACACCAAACTTGCCAATAAGCCGGTTTGCGTCTTCCCAGAAAAACGCCGCACAGCTAAGAATAAGAAAAATGCCGTTAAAGCGGTGTAAATAAGACTAGGCCAACGAAGTGCTGAGAGAGTCCACTGACTCCCCCACCCGCTACTAGCAATCCCCTGCCAGAACAATAGCGGGGGCTTAGTATTTTTAATGCCGTCCATCTCCGACTGCAGGGGCAACCAACTTCCAGCAGTAGCCGTCATCCGCACAATGTGCATATAGGGGTACTCGTCTCCATTTTTAGGAGCAAATCGACTATCCAAGCCATAGAGATAGGTCAATATGCCCAAAAGCAAGATAAAGATGGCACTGCGGTAAGAAAAAGTACTTCGCATGCGATTAGTTTAATAGGCTTAGCCCTTCAGTGGCAAAAACCCTAGAAGCCCTATTCGAGACTATTTTTAAACACTTTTGCTACTTTGTTGATAAAGAGCGAATCTATCCAAAATCCTACTTTGCCATAGACTATTGTTTAAGATAAGTAGATTCAATTATGCTGAACCATAATCCATACTGCCTTAGAAAAAAATATAGATAATTACCATGCAAAAAAAATACCTCAAACTCAATTGCTTGATGACAGCGTTAGTAACAACGCTGCTTGGCTTGAGCTTTGTGAATACCTCCATTGCCGCCCAAATCTCAGATGCAAGCCAGCTATATATAAGTAGTTTGGCGGCAAGCTGCGCTAACTGTCATGGTACGAATGGCAATGGGGTTGTTGGTGCAAGCATCCCACTTATTAATACGCTCACTAGCAAGCAAATGCTGACTCAACTCCAAGAATATAAAAATGGCACACGAGAAGGAACCATCATGCCGCAGCTCAGCAAAGGCTACACCGATGAACAACTTGCTGCTATCGCTGCTCAACTTGGCCAGAAACAGTAAAGGAGTCAATATGGATCGTCGACATTTCTTAGGTCAAAGTACTGCAGG
>CAIMXN010000057.1 GCA_903845455.1 uncultured beta proteobacterium
GGCCGCATAGTGCATTGGGTTACAAACCACCAGCACCCCAAACCCAAGTACCCCAACTATTACAGAATCAACCTATGTTGCTGCAATGATTTACTATAGAAAAACTCTCTTTGGTAGTGGACCTAAATTGACAGCAGTTCAATCTCTCCGAGCTGCCTTAGCCTCTTGTTAAGCCTATCGCCCTAGACATAGAACATAGTTCAACTCTTGGGGGTAGCACATGAAATTCAAATCACTACTATTAGTTGTTGGTTTTATTCCCACCCTGGTGTTCGCACAAGCACCCGTTATTGCACCACGAGTCGTTGCTGGAACTCCCGGTGCTAATAGTGACGGTGTTGCTAAACACGCCGCTGCTCCTGTAGCAGCTTTGCAATCTGGCTTTGGGATTTTCTGTCTTTCATGAGGATATAAATCTGATATTTACCTATTTTAATTTGATTAAAAAATAGTGTATTTTTAAAAACTTCACTTTTGTAATGGGATAACTTATGACCGGAGTCATTAATCACTCAGATGATAATAATCTCTCCATAGAAGAGATGAATAAAGGGATAGATACGCAACTGATGCGAGTTGTTTATAGGAGTCGCTCTTTAATCGATGGTGAAGAGGAAAAGAAGATCTTAGAGGTATCACGTCGCAATAATCCACCGCTAGATATCACAGGAGTTTTAGTCAGTAACTCCGGCTGGTTTTTGCAGGTATTGGAAGGTCCTAGTACTAATGTTAAAAAAATTCTGAAAATTATAGAAGCAGACCCGCGCCATTCTGACTTTAATGTTTTTAGTACAGGTGTAATCGAGGGTCGTCAATTTAAAGACTGGTCTATGGCATCGGTTACTTTAGATGCCTCGCGCTTTACCCAACTGGTAAAAGATTGCATGAACGGCGGCAATCAAACTTTAGAAGAAGTCAGCAATTTCTTAAGTAATGGTAAGTGGACTCAGGTGCTAAGTAAGACTGAGATTCAAAGAAGAGCTCAAAAAAATTCTGGTTCATGAGTTTTACAAACGCTAGTGTATTTGCTAATGGGTGACGAGAGAAAAAGTTAAATGGAAGAAGTAAATGTAAACCTAGAGGAGCAGGTATTTAGTATTTGCGAGGAGCTACTTGCAGGTAGTTTGACGCATATAGATATCCCCGAGGTTCTACTGGTGGCTAAACAGTATGTCAAGCTAAAAAAAGGTTTTAATAGAATACTGAAAATTAGTGACCGTAATGAAATTAGCCTACAAAAAATTTCTGAGTTACAAAAAACAGAAAAAGAGAAATTCGAGTCTCTTTCAAATCAAGTGGCTCGCTATATACCGCGGCAAGTATTTGCAACTATTTTTTCTGGTGACCAGGCCACTGAGGTGGCAACCCGACGCAAACACTTAACAATTGTTTTTTGTGATATCTGTGGATTTACTGCTATTTCTGAGGCTCTCCAGCCTGAAGTATTAACCAAATACTTAAATGAGTATTTTTCTGAGTTATCGCATATAGCGGATCAGTATGGTGCGACCATAGATAAATACATCGGTGATGCCATGATGGTTTTTTTTGGCGACCCTACTAGCAAGGGCTATGCCTCGGATGCTCAGCAAGCGATTTTAATGGGCATCGCAATGCAAAAAAGATTAGTCGAGTTAAGGAATCAGTGGACTCAAGAAGGCTTTAGTCATACTTTTATAGCTCGCATTGGTATTAATTCAGGATATTGCAATGTAGGTAACTTTGGCTGTGACAACTTATTGTCTTACACGGCGATTGGCGGAGAAGTTAATCTTGCCGCTCGTATTGAGAGTCACTGCCAACCTGGTGGGGTGTTTATTTCTGCCAATACTGCTGTTTTGGTAGATAAAGTGTTTGAGTTAGAAGAGCAGCAGCCCATTTCCTTGAAAGGTATTTCTCAGCCAGTCAAAACTTTTTCAGTCAAGGGTTTGCTTCCCCCTGATGATGGCGCATTACTAAGAAAGACGATCACACTCGCAAATGGTCAGGAAATAATGCTAGATCTGGCATCTATGAGCTTGCAAGACCGCCAAAAATTGGGCGTTGAGTTAAAAGCTATTATCCAGCAAGTGGATGAGATTTCATGATTAAGCATTGAACTGATCGAGACATAAAAATGAAACTAATGCAGAAATTGAACCTGAACAAACATTTACGAGCCATTGTTATTATTTCATTAATAGGCTTACCAATTGCTGCATGGCTTGATTTAGAAGAGTTATCTGCCAGAATTTTAGGGGATCAAGCAAAAGAGACCGGGCAAATTATTGATGTGATGCGTAGTTTGTATGCGACGGAGGTGGTGGGTAAGGTATTACACGCGACAGAAAAGATTACCGCATCTCATATATATAAAGATGTACCCAATACGATTCCCATACCCGCTGCCTTTTCTTTAGCATTGGGTGAAAAGATCAGCATTAAAGATGGTTTGGTTGGGTACCGTTTTATCTCCGATTTCCCATTTAAGGATCGTCCTTCATGGAATTTAGATTCATTTGAATCGAGCGCATTAAAAGATTTTCGTGCGGGGAGCGCAAAGTCAGCCGCCAATGTGTCAGGAATTTTTGTCAGAGAAGTTCGTATTGCAACCCCCATTACGATGACGGAAAGTTGCGTGACTTGCCACAATTCACATCCCGAAAGCATGAAAAAGGATTGGAAGGTTGGTGATGTTCGTGGCATTCAAGAGGTGATTGTGCGCCAACCTCTTGTAGTAAATATCTTATCGTTTAAGTTTATGTTGTTGTATTTCGTATTTGCTAGCTTTATGGGTATTGTTATAGTGATGTGGCAACGCAGGCAGACCAATTTAATGGAAGACATTAACCTCAAGTTGGTAGAGGCGGGTCAGGTTACTGCCGATAGTATTGTTTATGCGAGCCGGATCCAAACAGGCTTGTTGCCCAGCAGAATGAATTTAAATAAAGATTTGGTGTCTGTTGATGTGCTTTGGAAGCCGCGTGACGTGATTGGTGGAGATGTTTATTGGCGTTCTGAATTTACTGGCGAAAATCAGCCGTTCACCCTCGGTTTGATTGATTGCACTGGGCATGGTGTGCCAGGCGCTTTAGTGTCTTCAGTGGTACTGAGCTCTTTGAAGCGAATTTACTCTGAAGAGCCAGCTCTTAACCCTGGTTTGGCTCTGGCTAAATTAGGTAATTTAGTGCGTCAAGCGCTTAAGCAGGACACTGAAGAGAGTAGGTCGAATGATGGATTTGATGCTGGTTTTTGCAAGGTTGATCCAGTAAGCAAAACCCTGATCTTCTCTAGCGCCCGAATTAATTTGTTTGTCATACCAAGATCTGAGCAAGCGATTCAAAGAATTTTTGGTAATCAAGAAGCCTTAGGATATAAAGGGACTGAGCCCTATAAAATGCTGAAAGAGGAAGCCATTGTTGCGCTAGGTCAGCACCTATTTTGTATGGTTTCTGACGGATTGATTGATCAACCTGGCGGTCCAGAAGGCATTGCATTTGGTCCTAAGCGCATGATGGCTCTTTTTGAGCGGCATCGCCAGTCTAGCGCACCCGAATTAATTAAAGCTATTGAAATAGCTGTCGAAGAATGGCGTGGCAATCAGCTCCAAAGAGATGATTACTCTGCGATGGCTTTTTCAATATAAAAATTTTCAAAATAAAGGTTAAATAATGAGCGTAGATTTAGCTAGACAATACTTTAATTTTCGAGGTGATCTTGAAGAGCGCGGCATTAAATTTTCGTATTGTGGCGTCTTAACAGAGGATATCTTAAGCGGTCTGGGAGATGCTTTGCGCCAAAAGATGAATTACGATGGCGTGCACCCAACAGTATCGCGTGGCGTATTTTCTTCTTTTGTAGAGCAAGTTCAAAATGTCATTCGCTACTCTGCTGAAAAACAGTTGCCACTTGATGGATCTGAAGCAAATGCAGATGATGAATTAAGTTTTGGATTACTTGCGATAGGACGTCATAAAAATGGCCATCATTTTGTGAGTTGTTCGAATTTTATTCATGCCACAGATATGGAGCGCATTAAAGAATCCTTAGAGAAATTACGTGGCTTGGATCGTAAGCAGCTTGCCACACTCATGAAAGAGACCTTACGAGCTGCGCCGCCAGATGGCTCAAAGGGCTCTGGCGTTGGGTTTATAGCGATTGCGAGAGAAGCTAGCGCTGGTTTTGAATTTGATTTCGCTCCAATTGAGAACACTGATATGTTTTATTTCACATTCGAGGCTTATTTCTAAGACAACATTATGGAAAAAATATACATTCCTGCAGGAAAAAGAACACCAGAGCTCAACTTTGATTTTGAGCAGGGCTTATTTCAGTTTATTGGTGAGTCTTACCCAGAAAATATTCGTGAATTTTATGATCATCCAATCAACCAATTTCAAAAATGGTTAGATGGTCCAGTAGATCAAGATCTGCAAGTTCACTTCAAGTTGTTTTACTTCAACAGTTCATCTGCAAAAGTAGTAATGGAATTTTTTGATTCCGTAGAAGAGTCTGCTGTCAACGGTCGCAAGTGCCTTATAAAGTGGTTCCATGCAAAAGATGATGACAATATTAAGGAATTAGGCGAGGAATTTGGTAGTGATATGAGTTCTGCAAATTTTGAGCTATGTGTAATGGATTAAATGGCTGGATGGATACTCAGATTTAACTATCACCCAGAATTCAATGAGGTTTTCTGCTGTACCTTGCTCACTGGGGCATTGGGGGTGTAATTACAACTGGCCTAGCAGTAATCATCTTAGTAGGATTAACAATCAATATCGTATGGCCACGCACCATATTTTATGGTGCTGGTAATGAATTGCTGCCCTTACTGATTCTCGTTATTACGCTAGTTACGGGCATATTACTTTGCCTGTGGGCCTACCGAGAAGGGGGTATTCATACTCGATATTACAGCCCTAATAGTCACGGTGTATTTAAACGTATAAGACTTGCTCATACTGGTATCTGTATCACTTGCGAAAATCCTATTCCTGCACAGGACGTGGTTCTCTGGGATTCTGTTGGCCACCAAATCATGTGTCTTGACTGTGATGAGAAGGCTAATCTTTCGACATCAGGCGGTTGATAGCAAAATTAAAATAGAGTGATTGAATAACTGCTCGTGAGGGTAGTTATTCAATTTCTATCACCGTCCGCTTCGGGTCGGATTGAGTCTATTGCGAGTTATTGAGATTAGCGGCTCAAATCGCCCATTAAGAGACGTTAACTATGACCCAAGAATAAAAGAGTGCTGAAGGAGTTGAGCTTATTTTTTATGAAATAAGCCATAAAGTGTTTGACCTATATCTAATTTATTGGCATTCTATTTCCAAGAAAACGCATTCTTAAACTGAATTGTTATTGCTGCCGCCCCAGATTTCGATACCCCTACACTTCACCCCGAAAGAGAGTTAACAATGGCTTATGGAATTATTCACTTTTATCCAAACGGTACCAAAGCTCAATATGATGCTGAAATTGCAGTAGTTCATCCTCATGGTGGGGCAAGTCTTCCAGTAGGCCAGCTATATCATGCAGCTGGACCTTCACCTGGTGGCTGGTCAGTAGTTGCTATTCATGACTCTAAAGAAACTTGGCAGAAATTTTTAGATGGTGTTTTATTGCCGACAATCCAATCACAAATTAAAGATGGGTTTAAAACTGAACCTCAGGCAACTTATTTTGAGGTTGACCACCTGCAACAATCCCAATAACTCACAATTACATTACTTAGAGCCCATAAAACGATTGGATGACCACATTAAGACCTGCTTCGGCAGGTTTTTTGTTGCTTGCCAATGTCGCCTATGGGTCTTGAATTCAACTGATCGATGCAACACACTACAAACTGCGTAAGCAAAAGGAGTGTTGCTCATGAAACAACGACCTCGAATCTATTACACCGCCACTCAAAGAGAGTTGATGTGGGATCGCTGGCAAAAAGGCGA
>CAIMXN010000058.1 GCA_903845455.1 uncultured beta proteobacterium
ACTAGCACCGCATGGCCTTGCTTACAGAGCCCATTAACATTTCCTGGGGTAAGGCCCACACGAAACTCATTATTTTTAACTTCCTGAGGTACACCAATAATCATGTTGATCTCCTTTATTTAAATTCACGACTGAGTGTTGTTTTGCGGTGTAATCCAGCGATATAAAACATCACCAAATACACAGCCAATAAACACGGACCTAATACCAAAGCAATCCGTGCATCCTCATGAAAGCCCATCAACACCACAACCAAGCAAATGAATGCCAATGCGAACCACGAGGAATACGGAGCCCAAGGTGCTTTGTAACTAAGCTCGGCAACTTGAGCCTGCGTTAAAGAGCGGCGGAATTTCATTTGGGTAATTAGAATGGCAATCCACACCATCAAGCCAACAAAAGTGACGGCAGCCATAACGTAATGAAAGGCTTTATCAGGAACAAAGTAATTCAAGATCACACCCGTCATACAGACTGCCACGGTGGCCATCACAGCCCGATGCGGTACACCATATTTTGAGAGAGTGGCAAATGGTGATGGTGCATATCCATTTACGGATAAGGCATACAACAAGCGTCCGCCACTAAAGATGCCGGCATTACACGATGACAAGGCAGCTGTGATGACTACAAAGTTAATCAGACCAGCAGCTTCACGCAAACCAATGCGTTCAAACATCACCACAAATGGACTGCCTTGTTGACCGACTTGATTCCAGGGGAAGATTGCCAGAATGACAAGGATCGCGCCCATGTAGAAAATCAAGATGCGCCATGCCAATGAATCAATCGCCATGGGAATGGTTTTACGTGGGTTCTCTGCCTCACCAGCAGATAAACCAATCATCTCAATCCCAACGTAAGCAAAGAGCACCATCTGCAATGAAAGCAGCATTCCAGAAATACCATTCGGGAAAAATCCGCCGTGCTGCCATAGATTACTCAAACCAATGGGCTGCCAATCATTCGTAAACCCAAAAAGAATGACTGAGCCACCTAATGCAATCATGGCAACAATCGCAACGACTTTGATCAACGCAAACCAAAACTCAAACTCACCAAAGACTTTGACGGCAATGAGATTAATTAAACCCATCAACACAATGGATGACAGCGCCCAAATCCATTGCGGCGTTTCCGGGAACCAAATTCCCATATAGATACCAACTGCAGTGACTTCGGCAATACCAACCACAATCCAATAAGTCCAGTAGCCCCAGCCAACCATATAACCCGCTAGTGGTCCAACATAGGTATTGGCATAAGCCGCAAACGAGCCTGCAACAGGCTCATGTACGGCCATCTCGCCCAGCGCACGCAGCACGATAAAGGCGACAATTCCAGCAAGAAAATAACCCAAGAGAATAGAGGGTCCGGCAATTTGAATAGCACTTGCTGAACCTAGAAATAATCCAACACCAATCGTTGACCCTAAAGCCATTAAACGAATGTGTCTTACTTTGAGGTGGCGTTTCAGGCCATGTTGTTCAGTCTGCAAAAGAGACCTCCTTTCGATTTGTTATTGGCAACTTACCAACCGAGCGAAGTCTAGGGATGTGTTTGCAGAACTACTAGGGGATAAAAATACCCAAAATGATTAAAAGTTTAAAAATGAATGTAGAAAAATAACTTATCTCGTATTCAAGAGAGTAGATGTAGAAAAATAAATGAGGGATGACAAAAGAATCCGTAATTTCCTACAGGGAATCCCCTAGGGATTTATTGCATTATCTGATGATGGTGCTGCAATCAGATTCAGAATTTCAGCAGCGGCTGCAAGTCCACAAGCCGCTGTCACCATCACGGTTGAACCATAACCTGAGCAAGCCAAGCCACCACTAGATGCACCCGCCCGAGGCTCGTGAGAATAAATCGCACGAATGCCAATTTTTCTCTTGAGATTCCTTGAAAATCCATGATCTTGTCTCAGTCCTTGTCGAACCTTGGCCAATAAAGCGTCTTGCTCTGTTTTAGAAAGATCATCGCAACGGACAGAAGTAGGATCAGATTTTCCTCCAGCCGCACCACACATCACTAGTGCACGATCATCTTTTCTCGCCCACACTGCTAAAGCAATTTTAGTTTGTACGGAATCTGTCGCATCTAATACAAAGGCATTGGCCGGAATGAAGACATCTAAATTATCGGGCTCTAAAAACGCATCGTGGGATGTCAGAATAATCTCAGGATTAATTTGATGCATCCGTTCGCTCATCGCCTGGACTTTAGCTTTCCCGTATTCACCTTCTAGGGCATGCAATTGCCGATTAGTATTACTCTCAGCAATATGATCAAAATCGACTAAGACTAAATGCCCAATCCCAGTTCGTGCCAGTGCTTCAGCAGCCCAAGAACCAACACCTCCTAAGCCAGCGACCACCACCGTTGCCTGACGAAAGCGTGCGCGTAACTCTGGGCCATAGAGCCGAGCCACACCGCCGAAACGTCGATCTTCCACGCTACCCTCTAACTTGTCTTCTGCCATAGCTTCTCTTTATACTGAACAAATGAACTCGATTGCTCAACTTCGCAAAAACTACACTTTTGGTCAGCTCTCAGAAACAGATGTTCCCGCTGATCCAATGTTGCTTTTTCAGCTTTGGTTTGATCAAGCAGTCAAAGTGGCCTGCCCAGAGCCAAACTCAATGACGCTGGCAACAGCTGATAAAACAGGTAAACCATCTGCCCGTATTGTCTTACTAAAAGGTGCTGATCAAAACGGTTTTAGCTTTTTCACCAATTACAGTAGTCAAAAGGGCAAAGAGTTGGCCGAACGTCCTCAGGCCGCATTGCTCTTTCACTGGCATGAGCTCGAGCGTCAAGTGCGTATTAGTGGTTCAGTTGAACGCGTACCTGCAAGTGAAAGCGATGAATACTTTCATTCTCGTCCAGTAGCCTCAAGGATTGGTGCATGGTCTTCCCCCCAAAGTGCAGCTATTCCAAACCGTGAGTATTTAGAAGAAGCTGCGCAACGCTTTAAGACCGAATTTGGCGAAGCACCACCTCGCCCCGAACACTGGGGAGGGTATCGTTTAAGACCAACTGAGATTGAATTTTGGCAAGGTCGCCCCTCACGTCTGCACGATCGCATTCATTACCAACTTGATGCTGGAGTTTGGCGAGTGACCCGCCTAGCACCTTAAATATTTAGGTGAAGTTAGAGGCAATCAGTGCTTTAAATTTCGTCCTAAATTTAGCCAATTTAGGCGCCACCACTGCCATACAGTAGCCCTGACCTGGGTGCTGGCGGAAGTAGTCTTGGTGATAGTCCTCCGCTGGATAAATCGTGGGCGCTGTCTCAATTTGAGTTACCACTGAATTAGAATAAATCTTAGAGTCCTCTAACTCTTTAACTACCTCACGCGCAACAATGTTTTGTACATTACTATGCGTAAAAATGACTGAGCGGTATTGGCTGCCATGGTCATTACCCTGGTAATTTAAGGTGGTTGGATCATGGATCACAAAAAAGACCTCTAGTAAATCGCGAAAAGAAATCACTTGGGGATCAAAGTAAACATCCACAATTTCAGCGTGTCCAGTCGCCCCTGTACAGACTGACTCATAACTAGGATTTGGCCGAGCACCACCCGCATAGCCAGAAACAACGGACTCAACACCCCGAATTTGCTGATAAACAGCCTCGAGACACCAAAAACATCCCCCACCGAGGGTGGCACGCTCAAGCTTAAGCTGATTTTGCTCATTATTTTCACTCATGGCTTTATCCTAATGCTTTATTGAGTTACCTGCTGACGCATTCCAACCTTGAAGACATCATGAATCGCCTTACCCTCCAGTTAGAAGAAATCAAGGCAGCTTATGCTGCAGAACCCAATCCCAGCCTTGAAGTGAGATTGGAGCGCATTGGCCGTATTGAAAAGATGATCACCGCCAATGAAGACAAAATCTGCAAGGCTTTGATTGCAGATTTTGGTGTGCGTCCTGCGGTTGAAACTCGCCTAGCGGAATTTCAAATGGTGTATCAAGCCTGCAAATACACTCGCAAGCATCTCAAAGAATGGATGAAACCAAGTCCAGTGGATACCCCTCTTTACATGGGTGCTTCTCAAGCTTGGGTAGAAAGTCAGTCGATGGGTGTCGTGGGCATTATCAGTCCATGGAACTACCCGATTCAATTGGCACTGACACCTGCGATTGCAGCCCTTGCTGCTGGTAATCGAGTCTGGTTAAAACCCTCTGAACGTAGTTCACGAACTTCAGGTTTCTTGGCCAGCTTGATTCAAGAGTATTTCCACCCGAGTGAATTCTGCGTCACCACTGGCGGTGCTGATGTCGCAGAAACTTTTGCAGGACTTGCTTTTGACCATCTCTTTTTTAGTGGGTCCGAAGGAATTGCCAAGAAAGTAATGCGTGCAGCTGCAGATAATCTGACCCCTTTAACCTTAGAGCTTGGTGGCAAATCCCCTGCCATTGTTGATGCCTCGGCTAATTTAAAAGACGCCGCAGCGAGCATTATTTATGGCAAGCTTCTCAATAGTGGTCAAACCTGCATTGCTCCTGATTATGTTTTGATTACACCAGAACATCAGGACGCTTTTGTTCAAGAACTACAAACTGCAGCGCAAGCCCAATTCTCAAATCCAACAGAGTTGACTAGTCCGATTGATGACGCACAACTGATATATTGGCAAAATTTAGTAAGTGATGCAGTACAACGTGGCGCTCAAACTATTCCCCTCCTCAATCCACAGATGCAAGGCTCTAGAAAATTTGAACCGGTTGCCCTGATCAATGTTCCTAGTGATGCCCTAGCGCTTCAAGCGGAAATCTTTGGACCTATTCTGCTCATCATCACTACAACTGATATTGCTTCTACGATTGCTTACATTAATAGCAAGCCCAAACCACTAGCCCTGTATTGGTTTGGTAAAGATAAACAGAGTATGGCTCGCGTCCTGAATGAAACGCGCTCAGGCGGTGCGTGCATCAATGACACCTTATTACATGTTGCTGTTGAGGGTCTACCATTTGGCGGGATCGGTGCAAGTGGCATGGGTGCCTATCACGGCAAAGCAGGGTTTGATGCTGTCAGTCATCGCAAATCTATCTTAGAAGTTCGTGGACTATTTGGTCTGAATATCTTGCGTGGTACAAAACTTGCAAGGCCACCTTATGGCGATAAAGTAGAGCGCTTACTGCGTTGGCTTAAGTAAGTAATAAGAGGGTTATCAAAAGCATTTGGCCTCCTTCTGCTAATTAATTGGGGAAAACCCTTGTAATTACGAACTCAAACTGCCATAATAAGAGGCTTTTTTAAGCAATTTGATTCATCGCCCCCCAGCTATATTTCAGCGACTAGTTTAGAAGTCATAAACACACCAACGCTGCCGCCTGCCTGATGGTCGATGCCTTTGACCATCACACCCTTTAAAACCATGGGTGTACATACGGAGACATCCCTGAATGGGGATGTGTAATAGCATGACTTTTTCTAAAGAAACTAAACACGAGCCCGCGGACTCGAAGCCGACTGGAACTGAATTCCAATCTTTCGCCTTAGCGGCACAACTTCTTCAAAACGTTGCTGACTTGGGTTATACCCAAGCGACTGCCGTTCAAGCTCAGGTTATTCCTGCAGCTCTTGCTGGTGGTGACTTATTGGTCAGCAGCCAAACCGGTAGCGGTAAAACCGCAGCTTTCTTATTACCTTTGATTCATCAATTGATCGAAGCTAACCCAAATAACTCACCCGTCCCAGGTCGTGCTCAACCTAAAGTGTTAGTACTCTGCCCTACTCGTGAATTAGCTCAACAGGTTGCCGCTGATGCAGTGAACTTGGTGCGCGGTCTAAAAGGTATTCGGATTGCAACCGTTATGGGTGGTATGCCTTACGGCAAGCAAATCCAGGCAATCAAAGGTGCATTGTTAGTGGTTGCAACACCAGGTCGTTTACTCGATTTGTGTGACAGCAAAGCCATTCGCTTGGATGATGTAAAAAACCTCGTGATCGACGAAGCCGATCGCATGCTCGACATGGGATTTGCTGACGATCTCGAAGCGATTGATAAGCGTTGTGCTGGACGTAGCCAAACGTTGATGTTCTCTGCAACTTTTGCGCCAAAAATTATGGCTTTAGCAAATGAGTTAACTAGAGATGCTACCCGCGTTGAACTTGCTCACGCAGGCGAAAAGCATGCCAACATTGAGCAAAAGCTCCATTGGGCTGATAGCATGTCGCACAAACATAAATTGCTTGAGCATATTTTGTCCGATGAAGCATTAGACCAAGCTGTAGTGTTTGCAAGCACTCAGATTGAGAGTGAAAAAATTGCCGATGCGTTACGTGCAAATGGCTATGAAGCTACAGCCCTACATGGTGCTATGCCGCAAGCAGTTCGTATGCGTCGTCTAGAATCTCTGCGTAAAGGTCATACCAAGATTTTGGTTGCAACGGATGTGGCGGCTCGCGGTATCGATGTGCCCCGTATTAGTCACGTGATTAATTTTGGCTTGCCAATGAAACCCGAAGACTATACACACCGCATTGGTAGAACTGGACGTGCTGGTCGCAATGGCATAGCGATCACTTTGGTTGAACATCGTGACCGTGCAAAGATTCGCAATATTGAACGCTTTACACAACAAGACATCGTTGCTTCAGTCATCGCCGGTCTTGAGCCACAAGCCAAGCCTAGCTTTGGTGGTGGCGGTGGCGGTCGCCCTAGTGGTGGTCGCTCTGGCGGTGGTTTTGGTGGTAATCGTTCTGGTGGTGGCGGTGGTGGTCGTTATGGTTCAGGCGCCCGTTCTGAATCTCGTTCTGGTGGTGGCGGTGGTGGTAATCGTTCAGGCAATCATTTCGAGGCACGCTCGCCAGATTCACGTCCTGCGCGTCCTGCTGACTCACGTCCTTCAGGTGATTCACGCCCTAGTAATAACGGTAATCGTTTTGCTGACTCACGGCCTTCAGGTGATTCACGTCCTGCGCGTTCTGCTGACTCACGGCCTTCAGGTGATTCACGTCCTGCGCGTACTGCTGACTCACGGCCAGCACATACTGGAGATTCTCGTCCATCGGCTGGTCCACGTTTTGCCAAACCTAAATCTGGCGGTCAACGCAGAAACTTTAGCGGCAGTTAATCATGACTTACCGTCGTCGTCTCAGTTCTCTTTGGAATCGGGTCGATTCCGGTGGGATTCATCAGGCGCCACGCAAGTGGCAGCCCTGGCTTAGCGACACTGGATCATTAACTCAAAAAATTGAGCAGGCAATCGGTCAGAAATTAGAAGTAAAAATTCTGCGTGATTGCCGTCAAAACATCAATAGCGACGAAAGTCGCTATTTCCATTTCAAAGTTAAACGTTGTCGCGTTCGTGAAGTATTGCTTTGCATCAATAATGTCCCACTGGTCATGGCCCATAGTGTCATTCCCATCCATAGCTCTTGTGGCAGCAATCATGCTATTTTACGTCTTGGTAAAAAACCTTTGGGTGCCGTGCTATTTTCAAAATTGCGTAAGCATTCTAAGAAAAAACCGCCACGCGATATTGCTCGACTGAATAAAAGTACTGCCTTGTGGAAAAAGTACTCTAAAAATAAACTCAAACTGCCTTCACCTTTATGGGCAAGACGAACCCTCTATCAATTAAAGGGACATCCTTTATTAGTCAACGAAATTTTTCTACCGGAGTTACTCAAGTATTCAGAAATGAATTAATTCAAACTGAACCAAACTTGACTAGCCTTCATCAGCGCCTCATCTCCAGGCTCGCAAATAAAAACTTTTCCAAAGCCGATGGCTTTAGCTGCCTCACCAATTTTTTGATGAGGGCAAATAGCACTGGCGTCAAGCAGCGTTTGCTTAAACTTATTCTGCATGACTTCTCCGAGATAGCGCACTGCTTCTGAAGAGGTAAGCAACCAAAGAGATTGAGAAAAATCTATCTCGTGAATCGCTTCCCAAGCAGGGTTGTCAATATCTAAAGGCATTCTTGTATAAACCGATATCGTCTCAACCATTGCGCCTGCAGCCTTCAGAGTATCTGCCAACCAATCGCGCCCACCCTCACCTTTAAAAATCACTACCTTATGCTCAGACCAATCTGCATTGAGTGATTGTAATTTTTTCCACAAACCTTCTGAATCCCAATGTTCATTATTTTCAGGAATTAAGATCCTGGTGGGGGTTTCTTCAAGCCCGACACCATGATGATGTAAAGCAAGTTCGCTACTGCCCCCCATTACTCCGATTGGGATGATCTTTTTTGATAAGTCTTGCCATGATCGTCCCAGTAAACGCATAGTGCATTCAATCGCATTTGGGCTCACAAAGATCGCCAGATCGACATCTTTCAAAACAGTAGTAATGTGGTCTGCTAAAGAATCTACCTGAGAACCACTAATGTCATTCTCTTTCGGAATAATCGTGAGCAAAGGCAAAGAAAGTATTGTGGGTAAACTTTGTTTGCCTTGTTTTACTAGCTCGTCATTTTTCAAACTAGCAGTAAGCAGCTCAATAAGCTGACGGGCCTGACCTGCCGGCCTGGTAACAATAATTGTCTGCGCGTTCAATCAGACCACCTGCTTTACGAATGGTTTACTTGGGTAAACCATTGGGCAATAGGGCGGCTGCACCCTGTGCAATTAAATCCTGCGCTACTGCTAAACCCAGTGCTTCAGCTTCAGCAATGTTTTGTACTGCACCATGAGCATGAGCCAAACAAATCGCTTTACCATCTACGCTTGCTACAAAAGAACGAATTTGCATCTGATTTTGTTCCCACGTAGCGTACGCTGCTAAAGGAACTTCGCAAGAGCCTCCGAGTTGACGCGATACCATCCGCTCAGCAGAGATCGCCAGCAAGGTTGATAAATCACTCAAAGGCGCAAGCCACTGTTTAATATGAGGATGCTTGCTAAGCGTTTCAATACCCAGGGCACCTTGACCAGCTGCTGGGGTGTATGGGTCAAAAGGCAGGAGTGCTTTGATACGACTCTCTAACCCTAAACGCTTGAGACCAGCGGCAGCCAAAATGATGGCTTGATACTCACCACGATCTAACTTAGCCATACGGGTGTCTAAATTGCCACGCAGGGGATGCACCTCTAAATGAGGAAAACGTGCCCGTAAGACTGCTTCACGACGCAAACTGGAGGTGCCCACTACTGCGCCGCGAGGAAGATCTTCCAAACTGGTGAAATCATTGGAAACAAAGGCATCTCGTGCATCCTCACGCGCCATGACACAGGCCAGATCAAAACCTTTTGGCATCACCATGGGGACGTCTTTGAGGGAATGCACCGCCAAATCCGCACGGCCATCTTCTAGGGCAGCTTCGAGCTCTTTGACAAATAAACCCTTACCACCGACTTTGGAGAGGGCTCTGTCCAAAATTTGATCACCCCGGGTTGTCATACCCAAAATCTGTACATCACAGGCTGGATAGAGCGTTTTAAGGCAATCCCGGACGTGTTCAGCCTGCCACATGGCAAGCCGACTCTCACGGGAGGCGATTACTAGGCGGCTCGGGGGGCTGGGTGTGACTGAAGAATTGGGGATTTGGGACATAACATTTAAAATAATCAAAGACCTACACCAATATACTGCGTTTATGAGCACATCAAAAAATTCCTTAGCCAACAAAGCCCAAGCTTGGTCGGCCCGTTTCAACGAACCTGTCGATGAACTGGTCCAGCGCTATACCGCCTCGATTGGATTTGATCAACGCTTTGCCTTAGTGGATATCGCTGGCTCGCTAGCCCATGCAGAGATGTTGGCCACCCAAAAAATTATCAGTGCCCAAGATTTGGCAGATATTCAAAAAGGCATGGCTCAAATTAAGACTGAGATCGAGTCTGGTCAGTTTGAATGGCAACTCGCCTTAGAAGATGTGCACCTTAATATTGAAGCGCGCTTAACTGCTTTAGTTGGTGATGCTGGAAAACGCTTACATACTGGCCGTTCACGCAATGACCAAGTAGCGACCGATTTACGGTTGTGGCTACGCGGCAGTGTTGATGAGATTGCTGCCACCCTCAAAACTGTACGCAGCGCTCTTTTGGATTTGGCCGAAAAACATGCTGGCACCATCATGCCCGGCCACACTCATCTACAAGTGGCACAACCAATAACCTTTGGCCATCACTTGATGGCTTATTACGAAATGTTCACTCGTGATGGCAGTCGCTTAGTGGATTTACGGGCGCGTTTTAATCGCCTGCCGTTAGGTGCAGCCGCTTTAGCTGGTACAAGCTATCCCATTGACCGAGAACAAGTAGCCCGCACTTTAGGTTTTGATGGTATTTGCAATAACTCATTGGATGCTGTTTCAGATCGTGACTTTGCTATCGAGTTCTGCGCCTTCGCCTCAATCTTAATGATGCATGTCTCACGCCTCTCTGAAGAGTTAGTGCTTTGGCTTAGTCCGCGTTTTGGCTTTATCGATTTACCTGACCGCTTCTGCACAGGCAGTTCAATCATGCCGCAGAAAAAGAATCCTGACGTTCCAGAATTGGCTCGCGGTAAGACCGGTCGTGTATATGGTGATTTGATGTCTTTGTTAACGCTCATGAAGAGTCAGCCATTGGCTTATAACAAAGATAATCAAGAGGACAAAGAGCCTTTGTTTGATGCGGTTGATACCGTGCAAGACACCTTACGCATCTTTGCTAATATGATTCCCTATATTGAAGTGAAGGCTGATGTCATGAAGGCAGCAGCTGAAGAAGGCTTTGCTACCGCAACCGATTTGGCTGATTACCTAGTCAAAAAAGGTTTAGCCTTTCGGGATGCTCACGAAGCCGTAGCTCATGCAGTCAAAGCTTGCGTAGGCAGACATTGCATGCTGACCGACCTTAGTCTTGCTGAGTTGCGCTTTGCTTGTGGCTTAGACAATCGCCCTGAACTGATCGGTGATGATGTTTTTGTATTGCTCACCGTTGATGGTTCTGTAAATTCTCGTCAACACGCTGGCGGCACTGCACCTGCTCAAGTACTTGCTGCAATTAAACGAGGTCGTACAGATCTCTAAGTTACATGGGTTTCTGGGCAAAACTCTCCACAGGAATTGATCGCCTAAATCAACTGTTTGGCAAACTTGCCAGCATCATGATTTTGCTCTCTTGCGTGGTCTCGGCAATGAATGCCATTCTGAGATACAGCCTTGATATCAGTAATAACTGGCCCTTAGAACTGCAGTGGTATCTTTTTGCAGCCGCTGTGATGCTGGGCGCTTCTTATACCCTCAAGCGTAATGAACATGTCAGAGTAGATTTAATTTATTCAGCCGTGTCGGAACGTGGACGTGTATGGATTGATTTACTCGGTCTTATTTTATTCTTAATGCCAGCCTGTCTTTTGTTTGCCTGGTTATCCTGGACCACACTCTTCTATCCCTCATGGTTGGTTAGCGAGCATTCACTCAATGCTGGCGGATTACCGCGTTATCCGATTAAATTTATCGTGCCTTTTGGCTTCTTCATGCTCAGCTTGCAAGGCCTGTCAGAAATCATTAAACGTATCGGCATGCTCCAAGGTAAATACATCTTGCCCGCTAACGATCTACATTACGAGAAACCATGGCAATGATCCCAGTCGAGTGGCTACCGCCCCTCATGTTTGGCGGACTGATCATCTTCATGTTGATTGGTTTTCCAGTGGCGTTTTCGTTGATGGCTGCTGGCTTATTTTTTGCAGCTATCGCCATAAGTCAGAACTTTTTTGACATAGTGTTTTTGCAAGCTATCCCCCAAAGAATCTTTGGCAGTGTTTTGGCAAATGAACTACTCTTGGCTATTCCCTTCTTTACCTTTATGGGCTCAATCCTAGAGCGCTGTGGCCTTGCAGAGGAGATGCTCGACTCTATGGGGCAGCTCTTTGGCCGTGTACGGGGCGGCTTGGGCTACTCGGTCATTATTGTGGGCTTTGTTCTAGGCGCCATCACTGGTACCGTAGCGGCTCAGGTGATTGCCATGGCAATGATCTCTCTGCCAGTGATGATGCGTTACGGCTACAACATGCGCTACGCTACCGGCGTTTTGGCAGCCTCTGGAACCATTACGCAGCTCGTTCCTCCATCCCTAGTGCTAATCGTATTAGCAGATCAACTTAAAACCCAAACAGGCAGCGCAGATGTGGGCAGTATGTACCTTGGCGCCTGGGGTCCATCCTTGCTACAAATTGCTCTCTTTGCTCTGTACACCTTCTTTTTATCGCGTATTCGTCCAGAGTGGTTACCGGCAGTTCCTGAGAGTGAACTCAATCTCAGGGGTTGGGCACTCTGGAAAAAATGCCTCATGGGCATCATTCCATCTGCAGTGTTGATCTTCTTAGTGCTGGGTACCATCATGACGGGTATTGCTACCCCTACTGAATCTGGGGCAATGGGGGCGATGGGTGCCTTGCTCTTGGCCTGGCTCCGCAGAGCGAGTATTCCTAATCTCAAAGGGCTCATTCAAGAGGCCTATCAAAACACTATGCGGATTACCGCGATGGTGGTCTTCATTCTGATTGGTTCGACTTGTTTCTCAGTAGTCTTCCAGGGTGTTGATGGTGGTCTCTGGGTTGAAAATCTTTTTTCTAATCTGCCTGGTGGTTGGGTGGGATTTTTAATCGTTGTGAATTTATTTATTTTCTTCCTGGCCTTCTTCTTAGACTTCTTTGAGATTGCATTCATCGTGGTGCCCATGCTGGCGCCCGTGGCAGTCAAACTACTTTCACCAGTACTACTAGATTCCATGAATGGCAATCCACAGGCTGCCGCTAGCGCTGCATTGGTTTGGTTTGGAGTGATGCTCTGCGTCAACATGCAGACCTCATTTATGCATCCCCCTTTTGGCTTTGCCTTGTTCTACCTTAGAGGAGTTGCACCTAAAGAAGTAAAGAGTAGCGATATCTACTGGGGTGCACTCCCCTGGGTAGGTTTGCAGCTCATCATGGTCGTAGTCGTTGCAGCCTTCCCAGCGCTAGTGACAACACTCCTAGATAAGCCTGCAGTAGTAGTACAAAGCCATGAATTTAATTTCACCAACGGTGATGAGAACAAATCAGAGGCAACTGCAAGCTCTAAAGATGAAGATGCGCCAGTCACCTTTCAACTAGATAAGCCAGTTAAATAACAGCTAACGATACAGCGGAGGTATCAAGAAAGTAAAAAACCACCCGCAGGTGGTCTTGGTGTTACATTTTTGCTATTTAGATTTTAACGATATGCCAAGCGCCACTTAAGAACCCATCACCGGTCTTATCTCCTGGCTTCGTATCCTTAACCCAAAAATATAGTGGCGATCCTTTATAAGCCAACTGTTTTTTTCCGTCATCACGAGTAATGATGGAGTAGCCATCTGAAACGGATGGGGTGCCATCAACCAAAAGCGGCGGCCAATTGATCGCACAAGGCCCATTACATGCAGACTTACCTGCACCAGCAGTATCTTTGTCAAAAGTATATAGAGTCATATTGTTGCTACCTACCAAGACACCATCGTTGACTTTCGTATATGGGGCCATGGCGCCACCCATCATTGATGCACAAGCTGCCAATGTAGCTATGGACAAAAACCCTATTATTAGACTTTGAATTCGTTTCATACATCGCTCCTTTATTTTGAAAAAAATGAATACACTTTCAACTCTACCCTGAATTCAATTTTTTTGTTTAAAGCTCACGATTTCAACTTCCGCCCATGCCAGAAATAAGTCATAAAGCAGGATTTATCAGTTTGATAGTATTTTTTTACTGATTACCCATAAACTGACTGGGCTAAAAGTTTAGATAAATTTTTATAATGATTGATTGCTAACTTTGTAGGAATGACTTTCTTTTTTCTTTTATCAATAGCATGCAATACAAGCTTTATATACCCTAATTTATTAAGATTAGTGACGCGCCCATGCAAGGTCGATTGAGTGCCAAACTCCCTGAGTATCAGTAAATCACCTACTAAAATTTCAGCTTGATTTAAAAATGCCATCATCACGATATCTAGCAAGCTTTTTTCAAGAGCATCTAATTTTTTTACGCCAATGCTAGCTTCCATTACACGGATGCGATTAAGAAATCGAAGATATGAAGAATCTATCAGAGTGATCATTGAAATGTTATCCCCAGCAGATGAGTCTTTTTCTTCTTTAATTTCTAAACAAATACCTATAAATACTAAAGAAGGGGGTGTTAGTCTGTGACTAATTGAGAAGACTGATACCTACTCTAATTCGCTAGAGAGGACGACTGTTACGTAGGATTAAGAGAATCAAGTGCTGTAACAGTTATCAGCCTTGACATGTAGCCACCTTACTCCTTATAAAAGTGAATAGCTAGAAATGATTTACATGCCACCCTAAAGTAGCAATGCATAGCCCAGCACACCTTTTTGTGTTTAACGGGAGCCTTCTTGTGATCCACTAAGACTCATGACTAGAACTTCCGCCAGGCAGTCAACAGTTGCGAGCTCTGATAGAGAGCACTTAGATGGCTTTCAAGCACTGCAACCTTGCCTCAAGCTGGCTTTGATTTAGATTACACGCCTTTTGGTTGCTCACACATTCAGCATGATCCTGACAAAGATGGAAAGTATCGTTTGTCTCATCATCAGCATAGGTTAAACAAAACCTATGCTGCCAAGATGCTTCTAGCGGGCAGGTATCTTTACTTTCATCAGACATATTTATCTCCGTTCTGCAGTCTAAGGAATCTGTATGCCTATTAAATGTCATTAGAGTCATTTTTTCTAGTACAAGTCTTTTTAAAGAACCCTTAAGTTTGATCTAGATCAAATTGAGCATGTTCATGCTTGAAAATACTAAATATCTTTAACCTACCCCCGCAAAATAAAGCCCCCACTACGAATAGTGGGGGCTGATGCAATACTGTCGATTCAAGTCACCAACAACTTTAATCCCAGAAAAACTCTTCGGGAGTCAAGCTGCCATCACCATTTTTATCCGCTTTTTTGAAGTTAGCATCTGACATACCAGCTGCTTTTGCCTCAGCAGCCGTAATCTTGCCATCACCATTTTTATCAATATCTTTAAAGGTGGGTTTCGGTGATGGTGCAGGGGTCTGAGCCATAGTCACTGTTGAGAAAAAACAGGCTAAGACAATTAAGATTTTTAATACGTTCATTGATTAGTCTTTCTTTAAGGTATTGGAAACACACGGTAATCAAGAGATTAACAGCTTGATTTCATTATTGGGCATTACTCACATTTAAATCTGAGGCAAGGGACTTAATAACCATTAAGCCGAAGTAGGATTTTTACTAAAATTAATGTAACGGCAGGTAAATGAAGTTCC
Organism: uncultured beta proteobacterium; assembly: GCA_903845455.1. Classification (GTDB taxonomy): domain Bacteria; phylum Pseudomonadota; class Gammaproteobacteria; order Burkholderiales; family Burkholderiaceae; genus Polynucleobacter. The sequence continues at coordinate 15,256 of CAIMXN010000058.1, forward strand.
TCGCAATAGCT
>CAIMXN010000059.1 GCA_903845455.1 uncultured beta proteobacterium
CCTAAAATTTCTCCAGCAGGATGGTTTGGGAGGCTCACCGTTGTATCGGCGCAGAGAATTGGTGCCCACGGACGATTACTTTTCTGCCAGCGCGCCAATGCTGCGGCACTTTTAGCTAAAGTAACTCTTTGAACATAAGCATACGCCTTCTCATTGGGGAGTGGAATTTCGATGATTTCAGTATCCTCTCCCAATTCTGCAATCAACATCTCAAATCGCACACCCATTTTTTTTAACAGCTCTTGGCGGCGAGGGCTTTGTGAGGCGAGATAAATGTAAGGGAACATTAAAAAATCTACTCGCGATGGTAGGGATGGCCCTGCAGAATAGTCCAGGCACGGTAGAGTTGCTCGACTAACAACACTCTAGCCATAGCATGTGGCAAGGTAAGGCTAGAGAGGCGCCACATCGCTTGAGCACTGTCCTTAAGACTCGTATCCAAGCCATCAGCACCACCAATCAAAAAGGTAATATCCAAACCTTCTTGTCGCCAGTTGGCTAATTGGGTTGCTAAGTTTTGAGTGGTTTGATCTTTGCCATGTTCATCTAAGGCAATAACGCGTGAGCCTTTAGGAATAGCTGCAGCGATTTTGATAGCTTCTTTAGCGGGTGTGAGATCAGGTTTAATTTCTTTAATTTCGATACTGCAATCCGCTGGCATGCGTTTGACATAGTCATAGGTTACTGTGGCCACCCAATCTGGCATTTTGTGTCCAACAGAAACGATCGTTAAGCGCATGAATTGATTAAGAGATCAATCTTCGTCGTCAGGTTCACTCGCTTTAACAAGCCCTTTTTCACTAGCCAATTTCACACGGACTGGTTTGGCACCCCACATGCCCTCTAGTTGGTAGTAAGCGCGCAGCATCGGTTGCAGGATGTGAACGACGATATCGCCGCAATCCACTAAAACCCATTCGCCGGTTTCAAGGCCTTCAACAGAAATGACTTGACCACCTTTGGTATTCACTTCTTCTTTAACCGACATCGCCAATGAACGCGTCTGGCGATTGCTAGAACCTGTTGCAATAATGACGCGGTCAAATAACTCACTTAATTTGGTGGTGTCATACACACGAATATCTTGTGCTTTGACATCTTCTAAGGCATCAATAATGGTGCGTTGTAATTTACGTAATTCCATAGTTTCTTTGCTGTATTTCTTTAATAGGTCTTATGTGTATGGGGTGATCTTAGCTTGATTACCTATACAAGCCGAGATTTGTGATGATTTCTAAAACGTGTGAGGAAATTTGGTCTGATCCTAAAGAGTTGCCAGAGGGGGTTCTGAGGCGGTTTCGTAAGTCACTGGAGGATAAGTCCACTGCAAGGGTCTTATCAAGGTATATGCGGCCAGATGGGCTATTTTCAATAGCGCTAGCCTCCAGAGTTTGGTGATTGGTAAGAAAATCCCGCATTTCAGGACTCATGGCCTGCTCCAGATCGTATTCGGGTCGATTTGCGACGGCAAAATGTACCTGAGTGAGTAAGCCCTTCCAAGAGTTCCAGGTCGGTAGTGTCATTAAAGAATCCACCCCCATGAGCCAGATCAAGCTCGCCTCTGAACCATAGCGCCTTCTTAAATCTTGAATAGTGTCAATAGCATAACTGGGTCCAGCACGATCTACTTCTACACGATCAACTCCAATTTGGGTTGAAATCTTTAAATATAAAAATGTCCGCGCGAGATCAATTGCAGCTGCCTGCGTTAATTGAAGGCGTGTTTTTGCAGGGGTGATATTGCCTGCTTTCTGCCAAGGCTCACCACTGGGAATAAGTAGCAACTCATCTAGTTGAAATAGTTTTGCAAAGTGGGTGGCAAGTTTGAGATGGCCAAGATGTGGTGGGTCAAAAGTGCCACCGAAGATGCCAATTTTTTTTGGAGCATTCAAGTTAAGCTAACCAATCGCGTGGCTTGAGGTAGTAATCATAGAGTTTGGCTTCAGGCGTGCCAGGCTCTGGATGCCAGTTGTAACGCCACTGTACGACAGGGGGCATAGACATCAAAATGGATTCAGTACGCCCACCAGAATGCAGACCAAAGATGGTACCGCGATCAAAGAGAAGATTGTATTCAACATAACGACCACGACGGTACTCTTGGAAAGATTTTTCTTCCACTGTAAAGGTATCTTTTTGGCGACGCTGCACAATCGGCAAGTAGGCGTTGATAAAGGCATCGCCAATGGCACGCATCATAGCAAAGCTTTTCTCAAAACCCAGTTCATTAAAGTCATCAAAGAATACGCCGCCAATACCACGCGGCTCATCCCGATGCTTCAAATAAAAATACTCATCACACCATTTTTTAAATCTTGGATACAAATCATTTCCAAAAGGATCCAGTGCATCCTTAGCCGTTTGATGAAAATGTTTACAGTCTTCATCAACGCCGTAGTAAGGAGTCAAATCAAAACCACCACCAAACCACCATACGGGTTCTTTACCAGGCGCTTGTGCAATAAAGCAGCGCACATTCATATGGGTGGTGGGGATCTTCGGATTGTTCGGGTGAAAGACTAGCGATACACCCAAAGCCTCAAAGCTGCGCCCAGCGATTTCTGGGCGATGGTGTGAGGCTGATGGAGGCATTTGATCGCCACGCACATGCGAGAAGCCAACCCCACCTTTTTCAAGAATATTGCCACCATCTAGGATGCAAGTACGACCATAACCCTTGAGTTTGCTATCTTCGGGTTTTTGCCATTCATCTGCTACAAAGGCTTTACCATCCAGCGTACTCATCGCTAAGACGATGCGCTCTTGCAAGCTCCAAAAGTAATCCTTGAGGGCTTGAATATTCATTTGAGGATGTATGCTATCTGACAATGAGATGAAATCTTTTCTATGCTTTATTTAATGGCGTGGTAGCCAATGTCTTGGCGATATTGCATACCATCAAACTGAATTTTAGATATAGCGTCATACGCTTTTTGTTGAGCACCACGGACAGTGTCAGCTAAACCAACAACACACATGACACGACCGCCAGCAGTCATTAACTCACCATATTGCAATTTAGTGCCCGCATGAAAAGTAAGTTGGTCTTCAGTATCTGCCGGAATACCCGTAATGACATCGCCATTGCGCGGAGTATCTGGGTAGTTATGCGCTGCAAGCACCACACCCAAGGCTGTACGACGATCCCAATCAAGCTCTACCTCATTGAGCTTACCATCTACTGCTTGATCCAATGCATGTACTAAGTCACTACGCAAACGCGCCATGATTGGTTGCGTTTCTGGGTCACCCATCCGGCAATTAAATTCCAAGGTTTTAATTTTGCCATCTGGAGAAATCATCAGACCGGCATAGAGAAAGCCGGTATACGGCAGGCCATCAGTCTCCATGCCTTTTACAGTTGGCATGATCACTTCACGTAAAGCGCGCGCATGAACCTCTGGGGTTACTACGGGAGCAGGGGAATAGGCACCCATACCGCCAGTATTCGGACCTTGATCAGCATCGAGCAAACGCTTATGGTCTTGGCTAGTAGCTAAGGCAAGAACATTCTTGCCGTCTACCAAAACAATGAAGCTAGCTTCTTCGCCAGTCAGAAATTCTTCAATGACAACACGGGCACCGGCATTGCCGAGTTTGTTATCAGATAGCATCATGTCCACTGCCGCGTGAGCCTCTTCAAGACTCATAGCAACCACCACACCTTTACCAGCAGCTAAGCCGTCAGCCTTGATGACAATCGGGGCACCTTTTGAATCAATGTAGGCATGTGCCTCAAGTGCATTAGAGAAGGTTTGATAATCCGCAGTCGGAATACCATGACGCTTCATGAAGGCTTTTGAAAAATCTTTTGAAGACTCGAGTTGTGCTGCGAGTTGCGTAGGCCCAAAAATCCGCAAACCGTTTGCACGAAAGATGTCAACAATCCCTGCTGCTAAGGGCGCTTCTGGGCCTACAACAGTTAAGTGAATTTTTTCGCGTTTAGCAAACTCTACAAGCTCTTGTAAGTCAGAGATAGGAAGATTTTGAATCCCAGCTGTAGATTGTTTGGCCGTGGCAGTTCCCCCATTACCTGGTGCAACAAATACCGTTTGCACTTGAGGTGACTGAGCTAATTTCCAAGCCAGGGCATGTTCGCGACCACCAGATCCAATTAAGAGAATTTTCATAGCAAGCTAATAGTGATATTGATCAATAGGGTTTTTTAGAATGCTGCATTCGTGAAAACTTCTTGGACATCATCCAAGTTCTCGAGTGCATCCAATAATTTCTGCATGCTTTCTGCTTGCTCGCCTTCGAGTGCGATTTCTGTTTCAGGTCGCATGGCTACCGTCGCCAGTTCAGCCTTCAATCCAGCTTTTGTCAAGGCATCTTGCACTTTTGAAAAGTCTGGTACAGGTGACAACACCTCAAGTGAGCCGTCATCATGGGTAATGACATCTTCAGCACCAGCATCTAAGGCAACTTCCATTAATTGATCTTCACTGGTGCCAGGAGCAAATAGCATTTGTCCGCAGTGCTTGAATAAAAAAGCAACCGAACCCTCGGTACCCATATTGCCGCCATTTTTAGTAAATGCATGGCGCACTTCAGCAACCGTTCTAGTGCGATTATCTGTGAGACAGTCCACAATCACTGCAGCACCATTGATGCCGTAACCTTCATAACGAATCTCTTCGTAGTTCACACCCTCAAGTGAACCAGTGCCGCGCTGAATCGCTCTTTGCACATTGTCATTGGGCATATTAGAGTCTTTGGCTTTGTCGATAGCGAGACGCAAACGGGGGTTAGTCGCAATATCACCACCGCCTAATTTAGCCGCTACTGTAATTTCTTTAATGAGTTTGGTCCAAATCTTGCCACGCTTTTCGTCTTGACGACCTTTGCGGTGCTGAATATTGGCCCATTTTGAGTGGCCGGCCATACGGTAAGTCCTTTTGCAGAATTTGGCTAGAGCTAGCTATTTTAAGGGGTACTGGGGTAAAGGATGACAGTCAACACTCTTTTTTTGTTACACTCTCACCTCTTAGCTGTAAGTAATGCAGTTTTTCCACTGCAAACACCTGCCTCGGTGATGGAATTGGTAGACGTGCCGGACTCAAAATCCGGTGCCGCAAGGCGTGGCGGTTCGAGTCCGCCCCGAGGCACCA
>CAIMXN010000060.1 GCA_903845455.1 uncultured beta proteobacterium
GCATTTCAGCTAGAATTACCATATCGCCGAGTTAAGACAACTTGCAGGGCGATTCAAAAATTCTGCTAAAGCGTCGCCGTTGTGATTCCTGGCACGTCGAGTTGTCCCATAGATCGTGTTAATTTTTTAAGGAATATGCAATGGCAAATGATTACTTCTTTACCTCAGAATCTGTTTCTGAAGGCCACCCCGATAAAGTATCAGATCAAATTTCTGACGCTATCTTGGATGCTATTTTGGCTCAAGACCCCACTGCACGAGTTGCGGCAGAAACTTTGTGCAATACCGGTTTAGTGGTATTGGCAGGTGAGATTACTACGAATGCAAATGTGGACTATATCCAAGTGGCTCGTAATACTCTGCGCGAGATTGGTTATGACAACACTGCCTACGGTATTGATTACAAGGGTTGTGCGGTATTGGTCGCTTATGACAAGCAAAGTCCAGATATCGCTCAGGGCGTTGATAAGGCGCATGACGACGGCTTAGATCAAGGCGCTGGCGACCAGGGCTTAATGTTTGGTTACGCTTGCGATGAAACTGCTGAACTGATGCCTTTACCAGTTCATTTGTCACATCGTTTGGTGGAGCGTCAGTCTCAACTGCGTCGCGATGGTCGTCTAACTTGGTTACGTCCAGATGCGAAGTCTCAAGTAACTATCCGCTATGTGGATGGCAAGCCTGACTCTATTGATACCGTTGTGTTATCTACTCAGCACGATGAAGATATTTCTCTTGAAAAATTGCGTGAAGCAGTCATCGAAGAAATCATCAAACCAGTATTGCCTAAGCATTTGATCAAGGGTGCGATTAAATTCTTAGTAAACCCAACAGGTCGATTCGTTATTGGTGGCCCGCAAGGCGACTGTGGTTTAACAGGCCGCAAGATCATTGTGGATACCTACGGTGGTGCAGCTCCTCATGGCGGTGGCGCTTTCTCAGGTAAAGATCCTTCTAAAGTTGACCGCTCAGCCGCATATGCTGGCCGTTATGTTGCCAAGAATGTGGTTGCTGCTGGTTTGGCAAGTAAGTGTTTAATTCAGATCTCCTATGCCATTGGGGTTGCTAAACCAACTTCTGTGATGGTGAGCACTTTTGGCACAGGCAAGGTTTCAGATGAAAAGATTGCTCAATTGATATCTGAGCACTTTGACTTGCGACCAAAAGGTATCGTGAAGATGTTGAACCTCTTGCGTCCAATCTATCGTAAAACTGCTGCTTATGGCCACTTTGGTCGTGAAGAGCCAGAATTTACTTGGGAACAGTGCGATAAAGTGCCTGTATTACGTGCAGCAGCAGGGCTGTAAGCGCTAAATAAGCAGTATGTAGTTGTATTGAAGCGAAATATGGAGAAATTGATTACAATTTCTCCATACCTTCAAGGAGCGTTGCAAGGAATGCTGAGAACCAGCGTTTCCCCAGGCTTGAAGGGAGTGGGCTCCTAAACGGAGTTTGCTAATTGCAACCGCGCTCGCTAACCCATGATTCAATGGCTAGCGAGTTTCTACTCCAGCATTGGATCGTATTTAGCTGGAGCATTGATGAATACCGTTTCTGATTTCAATTTACAAGACTTTGTAGCAACTCGTTGCGCAATTGCTGATATTTCTTTGGCTGACTTCGGTCGTAAAGAAATTGCCATTGCTGAAACTGAGATGCCAGGCCTCATCGCTATTCGTGATGAGTTCTCTGCGCAACAGCCATTACGTGGTGCACGCATTACTGGTTCATTGCACATGACCATTCAAACCGCAGTGTTGATTGAGACTCTCGAGGCTCTGGGTGCAGAAGTGCAATGGGCTTCATGCAATATTTTCTCAACCCAAGATCACGCTGCCGCTGCAATTGCTGCCAATGGCACGCCTGTATACGCAATTAAGGGTGAGACCCTTGAGCAATACTGGGATTACACCCACCGTATTTTTGAGTGGGCTGATGGCGGTTTCACTAATATGATTTTGGATGATGGTGGCGATGCTACTTTGCTCTTGCACCTCGGTACTCGCGCAGAAAAAGATCAAGCCTGTTTAAATCACCCAACGAGCGAAGAAGAAACCATTTTGTTTGCAGCAATTAAAAACAAATTGGTGCAAGATCCAACTTGGTACTCAACTCGTTTAGCACAAGTTAAAGGCGTTACTGAAGAAACAACCACAGGCGTACATCGTTTGTATCAAATGTTTTCTAAAGGTGAGTTGAAGTTCCCAGCAATTAACGTCAATGACTCAGTGACCAAGAGTAAGTTCGACAATCTCTATGGTTGCCGCGAGTCTTTAGTAGACGCAATTAAACGCGCTACTGACGTCATGATTGCCGGTAAGGTTGCAGTGGTGTGTGGCTATGGTGATGTGGGTAAGGGCTCTGCGCAGGCATTGCGCGCTCTATCCGCTCAAGTTTGGGTGACTGAAGTAGATCCAATTTGTGCCTTGCAAGCTGCGATGGAAGGCTATCGTGTTGTCACAATGGACTACGCTGCTGACAAAGCGGATATCTTCGTTTCGGCAACTGGTAACTATCATGTGATTACGCATGACCATATGGTCAGGATGAAGAATCAAGCTATCGTTTGTAATATTGGGCACTTTGACAATGAGATTGATGTTGCTGGTATTGAAAAATATCAGTGGGAAGAAATTAAACCTCAAGTTGACCATGTGATTTTCCCGGCCGCTAACGGTATGCCTGAGAAGCGCATCATTATTTTGGCTAAAGGTCGTTTGGTTAACCTTGGTTGTGGTACAGGCCACCCATCTTATGTGATGAGCTCTTCATTTGCGAACCAAGTGATTGCACAAATTGAATTGTGGAATGCTGTTGGCACCAATAAATATCCAATCGGTGTTTACACATTGCCTAAGCATTTGGATGAAAAGGTAGCTCGCTTGCAGTTGAAGACTCTCAATGCACAGTTGACTGTGTTGTCTGATCAGCAAGCATCTTATATCGGCGTAACTAAGGAAGGTCCTTATAAGGCCGACCACTATCGTTATTAATTAACGCAATAAAAGTACATAGGCCCAAAATCATGGAATTAAGTGTCGAATTCTTTCCTCCTAAAACACCTGAAGGTGAGAATAAGCTGCATTTAGTCCGCGAGCGTTTAAGTGAGTCACTTAAGCCCGCATTCTATTCCGTGACTTTTGGTGCTGGTGGCTCAACGCAGTCTGGAACTTTAAAGGTAGTGAGCGATATTCATGCTACTGGTGCAGTTGTTGCTCCGCACCTATCTTGTGTTGGGAGTTCACGTGAGAGTGTGCATGAGATGCTCAAGCAATACCAGGTGCTAGGCATTAAACGCATCGTGGCATTACGTGGTGATTTGCCATCAGGTATGGGTCAGTATGGTGAATTTCATCATGCCAATCAATTAGTGGAATTCATCCGCGCTGAAACTGGTGATTGGTTTCATATTGATGTAGCGGCCTATCCAGAAACACATCCACAGGCTAAGTCTCCTGCTAGTGACATTGCTTTCTTTGTCCAAAAGATGAACTCTGGCGCTAACTCCGCTATAACCCAGTATTTTTATAACAGTGATGCTTACTTTCGCTTTGTAGATGAAGCTTACGATTTAGGGGTAACTCAACCGATCATTGCTGGCATCATGCCCATTACCAATAGCAGTCAGTTGCTGCGTTTTTCTGATACTTGTGGTGCAGAGATTCCACGCTGGATTCGTTTGCGCTTGCAATCTTATGGTGACGACATCGCCTCTATCCGCGCATTTGGGGAGGATGTAGTTACCGATCTATGTGATCAGTTGTTAACGGCTGGTGCGCCAGGTTTACATTTTTATTCATTAAACCAAGCCGATGCAGTCTTAGCAATTTCTGACAACTTAGATTTAGCAAAGTAATCAAAGCAATTTAGTTTTTTAGGCCAGTTTCCGTCAGCATAAAGTCTAGGGGCTCATCGTGTGTTTGAGCCTGCCATTGAGCATCATCGAGCTTTTGCCAATCAAACCCTATGCCAATGCATATTAAGCTGGGTTTAGCTTTACGCAATTGGGTCAGGGTACGGTCAAAGTAGCCACCGCCATAGCCGAGGCGCCAATAGCGATTCTTGCTGCCTATTGATTGAGACCAGCCCACGCATGGAATGAGGATGCAATCTGGGATGACCTGGGCTCGTTGGGGATTGCTTGGATCTGGTTCTGGAACCCCATGTTTGCTTGGTATCAGAATATCACCCGCTTCCCAGATATAGAAATCAAGATGTTTATCGGCACGCGCAAAAGGTAGCGCTAATTGGCGTTTACCACTCCCCAAAACCCAAGATAAAAGCATAGTGCGCAGGTCTGGCTCATTTTGAATTGGGATATACAGTGCAATAGACGAAGGATTTTCCTGGGTCAAGAATAGATCGAGCCCTGTAGTCAGTTGATTTAGGTTTTTTGGATAGCTCGCGTCCGCAGCAAAACGCGTTCTTTGCGTTAGCAGTTCTAGGCGTAAAGTTTTTAGCGAATTACCGTGCATACCAAGCATTATCAGGCGAAAATTGATAGATATAGTAAATAAGTGATTATGTAGAAGGTTAGATAGTGAAAAAGAAGTTTGATATTGAGATGATGAAGCGTAATCGCTGGGCTGGAATTTTATTTTCAGGCCTAGTCCTCTTTGCGCCCACTATTTTTGCTGAAAAAACCAAGAAACCCATTCTCCCAAAGTCATATGCCAGTAAATCCGCCCCCGCCGAAATTACGGATGTTGATCGAATTTTTATTCAGTTGCGTGAGGCTGCCAAAAAGAATGATGTATTTCGTGCGCAACAATTAGCATCTAGTTTGCCGAATTATCCTTATGACGACTATGTCACCTATTTTCGCATTAAGCCCCAACTCTTCGATAGTGCTGGTGGTCCTAGAGCCGATACCAGCACTGATGCACAGGTAAATGCTTTTCTAAGGCAATACGAGGGGACAGCTTTAGCTGATCGCATGCGTAATGATTGGTTGCTCGTGTTAGGCAAACGCAAAGACTGGGCTAGCTTTGATTCTGAATATGCCAAGTTTGTATTAGATGATGACACTCAGGTGAAATGCTATGCCTTGCAGTCCAAGTTGGCGCAGGGCGAGAACCCAACTAAATTAGCGATTGATGCACGTGCAGTATTGATTAATCCAGCCTACTTCGGCTCAGCTTGCCAAGAGCTTGTTCCTGTATTGGTTGCTGAGGGTGGCATGACACCTAGTGAGGCTAAGGCAGTAGGGCGTGCCGCTAGTGAAATGGGTTTTGATACCATGTCCCGCCGCATGAGTGGAGAAGATCCGATTGCCGATATTGTGAAGCTTGCTAAATCAGATCCAGTAAAAGCATATCAATATTTTTCACAAAATACATCACGCTACAGTAAGGAGAATCAAGCAGTTGCTTGGGGTGTGATTGGACAGTTCTTGGCTAAGAAGTTAGACCCCAATGCAGATGATGTTTATCGCTTGCAACAAGACTTAGGTTATAACGAATTACTTTCTACCGAAAGTCAGGAGTGGAAAGTGCGCGCTGGCTTGCGCGCCAAAGATTGGACTCTCGTTAAAAATGGTATCGAGGGCATGAACCCCGCCGTGCGTAGTCGTGATCCTGCTTGGACTTATTGGTATGGCCGCGCCTTGAAAGTGGATGGTCAGGATGCTAAAGCTCGTGAGAGCTATGAATTTATTGCTGATCAGTACAACTTTTATGGACAGCTAGCCCGTGAAGAGCTTGGCAAATCCAATCATGCCCCTGTACGCACCAAGGTATCCGAGCAGGATATTGATGCGATGGCCAGTCGCCAAGGCTTCATCAGGGGTGATCGCTTTTATGCCATGAATCTCCGCTTTGAGGGCAACCGCGAGTGGAACTGGGAATTGCGCAATATGACTGATAAGCAATTATTAGCTGCTGCTGAATATGCTAAACGGATTGGTTTATACGATCGGGTTGTGAATACGGCTGACCGAACCAAACAAGAGCATGACTTTAGTTTGCGTTATCCAACGCCATATCGTGATGAGCTATCACCGATTGCGCGCCAGATCGATTTGAATTTGGCTTGGGCTTATGGACTCATCCGTCAAGAGTCACGTTTTATTATGAATGCCTCGTCTTCTGTTGGTGCATCTGGCTTAATGCAAGTGATGCCAAATACCGCAAAGTATGTTGCCAAGAAAATTGGTATGACAAATTACACCAACGATAAGTTAAGTGATACCAATACCAATCTCACCTTAGGTAGCAATTATCTGAATATGGTTTTACTAGATCTGGATGGTTCATGGGTTTTGGCTTCCGCAGCCTATAACGCTGGCCCTTCTCGCTCTAAGCTATGGCGTGAAAAATTAACTAGCCCAACTGAAGGGGCAATTTTTGCTGAAACAATTCCTTTTACCGAAACGCGTACATATGTAAAGAATGTGCTTTCCAATGCAAACTACTATTCATCGGTAATGCAGGGTCAAGTGCAGTCCTTGAAGCAGCGCTTGGGTGTGATATCGCCTAAGGCGGCAAGCCCATCGGAATTGCCTTAATTAGCAAGAGCAACACTATAAAACATCGGACCTTATGAAATACGACATTCTTCTTATTGGTGGTAATGGCTTTGTAGGGCGAGTACTCGCCGCCAAACTTCAGGCTGCGGGATATTCTGTGCTTTTGCCAACGAGTCACCTAGCAGCCGCACGCGAGTTGCGTATTTTGCCTAAGGTGTACCTCGAAGATGCAGATGTGCATGACTTTGATGAGTTGCAAAATTTATGTGCTCGTATCAGGCCAAATGGAGTCGTCATTAATTTGGTCGGCGTATTGCACGATAAGCCTGCTAACCCCTATGGCAATATTTTCAAAGCAGCACATGTCGAATTACCTAAAAACATCATTACAGCTATGCAAATACATAGCTTAAAGCGGTATTTACATATGAGCGCATTAGGAGCAGATTCCAATGGCCCCTCTATGTATCAGCGTAGCAAGGGTGATGGCGAGCTTGCAGTTAAAGTAAGTAATCTTGACTGGACTATCTTTAGACCTTCAGTCATCTTTGGTGCGCAAGATCAATTCATCAATTTATTTTCTAAGTTAACAAAATTAATGCCTGCTTTACCACTAGCGAACTGTGAGGCAAAGTTCCAGCCAGTGAGCGTTGAAGATGTAGCCGATGTCTTTGTAAGAGTTATCAAGATGCCAGAGACGATTCATCAGTCATACGATTTGGTTGGGCCTACCATATATACGATGAAAGAGATTGTCACATTTGCAGCGCGCAAAGCAAAAACCGCTTGCTTGATTATTCCAGTGCCAGCATTTATTGGGTATCTACAGGCTTTAGCATTTGAGTTCTTGCCCGTGCCTACCTTAATGTCGCGTGACAATATTGCCTCCATGCAAGCCCCCAACATATTGCCTGCAAACTCTAAAGATGCTTTACCAGAAGTATTTGATATTAGTCGTCGCTCGCTAGAGGGTATGAAGTAATGAAGATTTACGCCGTTGGCGGAGCCATTCGCGATACCCTGATGGGCTTGCCTATCCATGATATCGACTATGTGGTAGTTGGCTCTAGCGTAGATGAAATGCTTGCTGAGGGATTTAAGCCAGTAGGCAAAGATTTTCCAGTGTTTCTCCATCCAGAAACTCAAGCTGAATATGCATTAGCGCGTACTGAACGAAAAACCGGCAAGGGCTATAAAGGCTTTCTCTTTCATGCTGATCCCACGGTCACTTTAGAGCAAGACTTGGGACGTCGTGATTTAACGATCAATGCCATGGCTCAAGAAGTTGGTGCCAATGGAAAACTCATTAGCCCAGTCATCGACCCTTATAACGGCCAAAAGGATCTTGCTGAGAAGGTATTTCGTCATGTATCAGATGCATTTGCTGAAGATCCATTACGTTTGCTTCGTATTGCCCGCTTTGCCGCACGCTTTCCCGAATTTATTGTGGCTGATGAAACGATGGTGGCATTAAAAGCAATCGTAAAGTCTGGAGAATTAAGCGTTTTATCACCTGATCGCATTTGGCAAGAGCTTGCAAGAGGCTTGGTTGCTAGCAAGCCCATGCGAATGTTTCAAGTGCTATTGGATAGCGACGCAGCTAGAACAATTCTTCCTTCAACTTTAGTTGTGGAGCTATCTCAAGAGTCACACCGTGAAGATTTTATGGTGACTCTGCATGCTAGCCCTGCAAAATTAGAAATGCGTTGTGCGGTTGTATTAAGGAATATAGCTGCTAGTGAAATTCGTTCTTGGTCTGAGTGTGTACGCATGCCAATTGAAGTGCGTGATTTTAGCGAAATCTTCAGTGGGCTTAATGTGTTGGTTAGGGAAAATGCTAATGGGAGTTATCAGGCTGTAAATGTGCTGGCTTGGTTTAATCGCGCCGATGTGTGGCGTAAACCCAGCCGTGCACAAACTCTGCTAGAGCTGGCGCAAAAGATTGATCTGCATGTATCTGGGTTGATCGGGGCTATGCAACAAGCACAAGCATTGAATCCAGCAGAAATTATTGCTGGGGTCCCTGCGCAGGATCGGTCTAAAGGTGAAATAATTCGCAGTGCTGTGGAGGCTGCAAGACTAGCACTTATTACTTCAGCGCTGAGTTAAAGTCTATTTCTGCCTCTAAGTCCCGGCAGGTCCTCAAGTGTTTGCCTTGGCAATAAATCATCGAGCTGTTTTGAAAAGGCAAATGCTTTAAAGAGTTCGCCCATCTCAGCTTCGGAAAGTAATTTTTGCAGTGAGTTAGAGATTGGCAAGAAAGTTTTTGGATTGCTTGGGTCCCCAATCTCTAAGGCAATCTCACCGATACCTGCATCTAATAGAAAAGCTGCTTGATTAGTAAGGAAAACATCATCAACATTTTCTGCAAGGGCACTTCGGGCAATTTGTGCCCACTCTACGTGGCTAGTTAAATCGCAGAGCCCCGGTAAGTGAAAGGGGTCTTGAATGGCATGGTGGCGATGATGAGCCATCAACGTACCCTCCATTCGTTGTGGGTGGTAATACTCGCTTTCTGGAAAGCCATAATCTAATGTGAGGAATAAGCCTGTATCCAATTGCTTGGCCATCTGACGAACCCATGCATTGGCCTGGGGGTGTAATTCAGTGGTATAGCCTTCTGAGAAGTTTCCAGTCAAAAGACACTCTGGTAATGAGGCTTGCTCCACAGGCTTGCCTACTTTCCAAATGAATGTATTGGCAGCTAAGCTCACTCCATACCAATACCAAAAGCCA
>CAIMXN010000061.1 GCA_903845455.1 uncultured beta proteobacterium
GCAAGCAGAATGTTACTAGTGCTGGCAATATTCAAGTAAATGCACAAATCAAAAAACTGATTCTGCTAGATCGTCCATGGACTGATGTTGGCTTAATCGCGAATAACAAAAATGATGTCTGGCAACTGCGCCTCAATTCCCCACAAGTTGCTGGGTAACTTGCGTGGCAAGAAGAGAATGCAAGTAATCCGAGTGGCTTAATTTCTGGGCACTTAAGTCGCTTAAAAATTCCAGAGATACCCCCCAGTACAAACTCTTTATCAGAGCCCGCCATCAAAAATCAAAGCTCTCTTTCGCAACAGAGCAAGATTAAAGAGAAACTGAGTCCTGACTCTATACCCAGTTTAAATATCACTATCGATGATTTTTCTTGCCCGAAAGCGCAACTAGGGTCGCTCAAGATTAAGTCCCGCACCAGCAAAAATCTCTTAAACATCGAATCTGTTCAGATATCCAACCTGCAAGGAAACTCTACTCTCTCAGGGCAGTGGATTGGCGGTGGCGGAGATAAAAAAGACCATAGCGTACTAAACATTGATTTAGACGTAAAAGATGCCGGGCAAATTGTTGCCCATTGGAGCAATACTAAATCTGTGGAAGGTGGTCAAGGCAAGCTCACTGGAAAACTTAAATGGGATGGCGACTTCTTGACTCCAGACTATCAAACACTCTTAGGAACAATAAATCTTCATTTAATTAAGGGGCGTTTGTTAGAGGTGAACTCGGATGCCGCTAAACTTCTTAATGTCTTGAGTCTACAAAGTCTCTTTAAATTTGCTACCCTTGATCTGCAAGGGAGTATTGGCAATATTGTGGCGAAAGGAACAGCCTTTAATTCTATTGAGAGCGGTTTTGACATCAGCAATGGTATTGCCAAAACTAATCTATTTACCATGGAGTTGGATCAAGCACGTGTTGCTATTAATGGTCAAATTAATATCCCCAAAGAAACTCAGGATCTTCGTGTCACAGTATTCCCAACGATTGATGCTGCTGCTGGGTCAGTAGTTGCTGCGTTTGTGATTAATCCCATTGTTGGTCTGAGTGCTTTAGTAGGTCAATACCTCATCACTGACCAAATTAATCGCGCCATGCAAACCGATTATTTGGTACAGGGTTCATGGACTGATCCTGAAATTATTCCCTTAGATCAAAAAGGGCAGCCCATAGATTCAAAAACCTTGGATAACATTCGAAGCAAAGGATTGCTAAAAGAGCAATCTAAGCCAAATGCGCCTAGCGCCCCAAATCCTTCGCCCCCAACAAGTACTACTAGCACTCCAATCTAACCGTCTCTTTATTGCGAATATCGATGAGCGTATCAGCCATACCTTCTGAACTAAAGATAGCTTCTATTCAGATGATCTCCACGCCAGTTCTTCAAGAGAACTTGGATACAGCCAATAGACTGATTGCGCAGGTAGCGAAAGCGGGAGCTCAGCTTGCCGTTCTTCCTGAGTATTTTTGTCTCATGGGCTTAAAAGATACGGATAAAGTTCTTGCCAAAGAGAAATTAGGGAGCGGCCCCATTCAAGAGCAGCTTGCTGCCATGGCAAAAGCAAATAATATCTACTTGGTTGCAGGCACTATTCCACTAGAAGCGCAAGATTCCAACAAGGTATTAAATACCACCCTAGTCTTTGATAATCAAGGTCAGCGTATTGGGCGTTACGATAAGATTCACTTATTTGGATTCCAAAGCGCTACTGAACGCTATGAAGAATCAGAAACAATCGAAGCGGGTAATACTGCTGGCGTACTGTCGATTAACATCAACCAGCAAGATTGGCGCATTGGCTTAAGTATTTGTTATGACCTGCGGTTTCCGGAGCTCTATCGATCTCTAGGAGTTGTTGATTGCCACATCATTCCAGCGGCATTTACTTATACAACTGGTAAAGACCATTGGGAAATTCTACTCAGGGCGCGCGCGATTGAAAATCAATGCTATGTCTTGGCATCAGCCCAGGGTGGAACCCATATTAATCAACGTCGTACTTGGGGTAATAGCATGTTGATTGACCCCTGGGGTGCTGTATTAGCAAACCTTCCTGAAGGCGAAGGCTTTATTTCGGGGATTCTGAGCAAAGATAAATTAAACGAGGTACGCTCTAAGCTCCCTGCACTAAAACACCGCAAGCTATAAATCGAAAGATTGACCGAAATATTATGAATGCACCAGAAGCACTATTTCCAACTGATTGGGCTAAACCCAAAAAACAAGTTGATCTTGTTAAGTTAGCTAAATCAATTCTGCTTGAGCCCACTGGTTTATCTGAGCAAGACTTACATCACACCTTTGGCAGTATGTTTTTGCATCGTCTCGATGATGCCGATTTGTACTTCCAACATACCCGAAGTGAAAGCTGGAGCCTTGAAGAAGGCATTGTCAAATCGGGTAGTTTTAATATTGATCAAGGTGTAGGTGTCCGCGCAATCTATGGCGATAAAACTGCCTTTGCTTATTCAGATGAAATTAATTTAGAGGCATTAAGTAAGGCAGCAAAAGCAACCCGTGTGATTGGTCCCGAAGGTGGTAAGCAAGCCATTGCCAGCAAAATCTTTAACCCCATCTCTAACGGGCTGTACTCTGATTTGAATCCTTTAGATTCACTTCAACCTAAAGAAAAAATTGCCCTACTGGAAGCCATCGAGCGCCGCGCTAAAGCACGTGACCCGCGCATCATTCAGGTGATGGCCAGCCTTGCTGGAGAGTTTGATGTTGTCTTAGTAATCCGTGCTGATGGCCTACTTGCTGCAGACATTCGGCCACTGGTACGTGTATCAGTTCATGTGATCGCTGAGCAAAATGGACGCCGCGAATCTGGCTCATCTGGCGGCGGCGCAAGACATGATTACACTTACTTCAATACCGAGCTCATCAATCAATACGTCGATGAAGCTGTGGATGGTGCGCTAGTTAACCTTGACTCACGTGCGGCACCCGCTGGACCAATGACGGTGGTGATGGGACCAGGCTGGCCAGGAGTCTTACTCCATGAAGCAGTGGGTCATGGATTGGAAGGTGACTTCAATCGCAAAGGCTCTTCCGCCTTTGCGGGACGTATTGGCCAACGAGTTGCAGCTAAGGGTGTTACGGTAGTAGATGATGGCACCCTCTCTGGTCGTCGCGGCTCGCTGAATATTGACGATGAAGGCACCCCAACTCAATGTACCACTCTGATTGAGGATGGCATTCTGAAGGGCTATATTCAGGATAGTCTGAATGCCCGTCTAATGAAGATGCCACTTACCGGCAATGGCAGACGTGAAAGCTTTGCCTCTCTACCAATGCCTCGCATGACGAATACCTATATGCTGGCTGGCAAAGATGATCCCCAAGAAATTGTTGCCAGCATCAAACGCGGACTTTATGCAGTCAATTTTGGTGGAGGCCAGGTCGATATCACGAGTGGCAAATTTGTGTTTTCAGCATCCGAAGCCTACTGGGTTGAAAACGGCAAAATCCAATACCCTGTTAAAGGCGCTACGATTATTGGCAGCGGTCCAGAGTCTCTAAAACAGGTCTCTATGATCGGAAATGACCTGAAATTAGATGGTGGTGTGGGCGTTTGCGGCAAGGAAGGACAAAGCGTCCCTGTGGGAGTTGGACAGCCCACTTTGCGGATTGACAGCTTAACTGTGGGTGGAACCGCCTGATACGGCTTAAAATATCCGTATGAGCCAACAAAATACTAATCCAGCCAATTGGTACTCTGCCGTCGATAAAACGTCAGATACCGACGACCAACGCATTCATAACATCACTGTTCTGCCTCCGCCAGAGCATTTGATCCGCTTTTTCCCAATTGCGGGAACCCCAACCGAATCATTGATCAGCAAAACCCGCACCAAGATTCGCGACATTATTCACGGTAAAGACGACCGCTTATTAGTCATTATTGGACCGTGTTCCATTCATGACCCAAGAGCAGCTCTTGAATATTGCCAGCGCCTCATGACTGAACGTGAGCGCTTTGCTAGTGAACTTGAAATTGTGATGCGGGTATATTTTGAAAAACCACGCACTACCGTTGGATGGAAAGGTCTGATCAATGACCCTTATCTTGATGAAAGTTATCGCATTGAAGAAGGTTTGCGGATTGCCCGTCAAGTACTCATGGAAATTAATCGACTGGGCATGCCAGCAGGCAGCGAATTCCTCGATGTGATTTCTCCGCAATATATAGCCGACCTTATTTCTTGGGGTGCGATCGGCGCTCGCACAACTGAAAGCCAAGTTCATCGTGAACTCGCTTCTGGTTTATCTGCACCTATTGGCTTTAAGAATGGCACGGATGGCAATATCAAAATTGCTACTGATGCCATTCAAGCGGCTAGTCGGCCACATCATTTCTTATCAGTTCATAAAAATGGTCAAGTTTCGATCGTCGAAACTAAAGGTAATAAAGACTGTCATGTTATTTTGCGCGGTGGTAAAGAGCCAAATTACGAAGCCAGCTTTGTCGATGCTGCCTGTGCCGAGCTAGCAGCAGCAAAGCTTCCAGCCAGCCTGATGGTGGATCTATCACATGCAAATTCAAGTAAAAATCATGAGCGTCAAATTGTGGTTGCTGAAAATATTGCAGAGCAAATTGAATCTGGCTCACGAAAAATATTTGGCGTCATGATTGAAAGCCACCTAAAAGATGGTGCTCAGAAATTTACACCTGGTAAGGACGACCCAAATAAATTGGAATATGGCAAGAGTATTACGGATGCCTGTATTAACTGGGAAGATTCAATCAATGTGTTACAACGTTTAGCTACTGCAGTGAAAACTCGTCGCAAAGCTAAAAAATAAAATCATTCACATTTAAAAATGAGGTTAAGTTACTTAGCCTCATTTTTTTTGTCAGTCTTTTGATGGTTCCAAAGAATGTCCGTGCCACCCGCTGCCCGGTTCAAAACTCGTGACAAGACAAATAACAAATCCGATAGGCGATTGACGTATTGACGTGGGGCATCGTACAAAGGTTCTACCCAGCCAAGTCGCACAATAGAGCGCTCGGCTCTTCTGCAAACAGTTCGACAAACATGCGCTTGTGCGGCAGCACGAGTGCCACCAGGCAGAATAAATTCAGTCAGTGGGGGCAAAGTCACGTTGTATTTCTCAAGCCAAACATCCAACTGAGCAACATGCTCTGGTTTGAGTAGGGTGTAATTGGGAATACAAAGCTCGCCACCCAAATCAAAAAGATCATGCTGCACCTGCAAAAATAGTGTGCGGAGCTCCACAGAAATGCTTTCAGGCAGGGTTTCAGTCATCAGAACGCCAATTTCGGAGTTCAGCTCATCCACGTCACCCATGGCACAAATCCGTAGATGATCCTTTTCTACACGGCTGCCATCACCTAATCCAGTCATTCCAGCATCACCAGTTCTGGTGGCAATTTTTGAAAGTCGATTTCCCATGTGGTCATTATAGGTAAGTGGCTAAAATGAGTCATATGAATACGGTGACCATACCCCCAGACCAAGTAACCATCCAAGCCCTGCAATCCAAGCTCGTATCGGCCCTTAAACCGATTCTTCCAGAATATGCCCTACTCTGGGAGCCTGAAGATACTATCCCTTATGAATGCGATGGCTTGGCAGCCTATCGCCGCATGCCTTTAGCAGTTGCTCTCCCCGAGACTGAGGCACAAGCAGCGCAGATCCTCAGGATTTGTTACGCCATGAATATCCCCGTAGTGCCACGCGGATCTGGCACAGGTTTATCTGGTGGTGCCATGCCCATTGCGCAAGGACTAGTGCTCTCGCTGGCCAAGCTCAAGAAGATTATCAGTGTTGACGCTTTCACTAGGACCGCAGTAGTACAACCTGGCGTGCGCAACTTAGCCATCTCTGAAGCAGTGGCGCACCTAGGCCTGTATTACGCTCCAGACCCTTCATCGCAAATTGCCTGCTCTATTGGTGGCAATGTGAATGAGAACTCTGGTGGTGTTCACTGCCTCAAGTATGGTCTCACATTACACAATGTTTTAAGGGTTCGCGGTCTTTTAATGAATGGTGAAGCCGTTGAATTTGGCAGCTTAGCGCCAGATTCCCCAGGTCTAGATTTATTAGCTGTCATGATTGGTAGCGAAGGGATGCTCGCTGTCGTTACAGAAGTGACTGTGAAGTTGGTTGCTAAACCAAAATTGGCTCGCGTCATCATGGCAAGCTTTAATGACATTGAAAAAGGTGGCAATGCGGTGGCTGCCATCATTGCAGCAGGCATCATTCCTGCCGGCCTTGAAATGATGGATAAAGCCACTACCCGCGCCGTTGAGGAGTTTGTACACGCTGGCTATGACTTAGAAGCTGAAGCAATTTTGTTATGCGAGTCTGACGGTACACCCGAAGAAGTCGCCGAAGAAATTGCGCGCATGACTAAAGTCCTCGAAGAAGCTGGCGCAAGTGGTATTCAGATTTCTCAAGATGAAACTGAGCGTCTCAAATTTTGGAGTGGTCGGAAGAATGCTTTCCCAGCTGCTGGCCGCATCGCCGCAGACTACTATTGCATGGATGGCACTATTCCCCGCAGACACATTGCCACTTTATTAAAACGCATCCAAGTAATGGAAAAGAAATATGGTCTTGGCTGCTTAAATGTATTTCATGCGGGTGATGGCAATATGCACCCACTGATTTTATTTAATGGTGCTGATCAGGATGAATGGCATCGTGCGGAAGACTTTGGTACTGAAATTTTAGAGGCCTGCGTTGAGCTCGGCGGCACTATTACTGGCGAGCATGGCGTTGGTATCGAAAAAATTAATTCAATGTGCGTGCAATTTGGTGAGGGTGAACGTGAATCTTTCTGGGGTGTAAAAGAGGCATTCGACCCAGAACGCTTACTCAATCCCGATAAAGCGATTCCTACTTTGCATCGCTGTGCCGAATACGGTCGTATGCGGATTAGTGGCGGGGTTCTGCCTTTCCCAGAATTGGAGCGCTTCTAATGGCCCAGCCATCAAATCCAAAGATTGATGTATTTCGCGAGCAAATTCTGCAAGCGGCTAAAGCAGGCACACCTCTCTCCATTGAAGGTGGCGGTACAAAATCTTGGTATGGCAATCGCCATGCCTTTGGAAAACTAGAGACTCGTGGCTATTCTGGAATATTAGAATACCAACCTGAAGAGCTGGTGATTACTGCTTGTGCTGGCACATCCCTAAAAGAAATTGAAGATGCTCTAGCGCAAAAGAATCAGATACTGGCTTTTGAGCCTCCACACTTTGGTGATGCAGCCACTTTTGGTGGCGCCATTGCTGCCGGACTCGCTGGTCCAGGGCGCATCAGTACTGGCAGCCTGAGAGACTTTGTTTTAGGTGCTCGCATCATGGATGGCAAAGGCCAAGACTTGTCTTTTGGTGGCAAAGTTATCAAGAATGTTGCTGGATATGATGTCTCTCGCTTAATGCCAGGATCCCTAGGCACTCTCGCCCTCTTACTCGAAGCCTCTGTGAAAGTTTTACCAAAGCCAGCGGCAACGGCTACTCTACGTTGCCATACATCTCAAGCTCATGCACATACCCTCTTAAATGAATGGGCCGGACAACCACTACCGCTTGCTGCAAGTTGCTGGATTGGAGCGGCAAATTCTGAAGAGTATGGAGAATTAACTATTCGTCTATCAGGTGCAATTGCTGCAGTCAAGGCAGCAATTCCTTTAATGAGCGCATCTATTGATACAAAAGAGCTTGATCCAACAGTAGCCGAAGCATTTTGGCGCGATCTACGCGAACAGAAATTGAACCCCTTTACCAATCTTGGTGTAGATGAAACGCTTTATCGTTTAGCACTGCCTGCAGCGTGTGGTCCAATTCGCCTGCCAAATATGTCTAATGAAATCGTGCTCGAATGGCATGGTCAACAACGTTGGTGGAAAGGCCCTAGTGATGATGGCGCCTTTGCCGCTGTAAAAGCGTTGGTCAATACCATTGGGGGTCACGCAGTGCGCTTCCGCCAAGGTGCTAATGTTGATCCAGCACAGGAACGCTTCACAAAATTAAGTGAGCAAGTACACTCGCAAGCCTTAGAAACGGTGCAATCACGTCTTAGGGCATCCTTTGATCCAGCAGGCGTTTTCGCCACCCGCCGCCTACCTTAAGTTTTTATATGCAAACTCAACTAGCTCCTCAATTTATCAATACACCTGAAGGTATAGAGGCTGCTCGTATTTTGGGCAAATGCGTACACTGCGGTTTTTGCACGGCAACTTGTCCTACCTATCAAATCCTGGGCGATGAATTAGATGGACCACGTGGACGTATTTATCTGATTAAACAAATTGCAGAAGGCCAAGCACCCACAATAAAAACACGTACCCACTTAGATCGCTGCCTGACTTGCCGTAATTGCGAGAGCACCTGCCCAAGCGGTGTGCAATATGGCAAGCTAGTGGACATCGGTCGCAAGTGGGCAGAAGACAATACGCCCCCTCGTCCACTTACTGAACGCATGACGCGTTGGGCACTCAAAGAGGGTCTTACAAAGCCTGCTTTATTTAACTCAGCCATGGCATTAGGTCGCTTTGTGCGACCACTGATGCCATCTGGAATCAAACGTAAGATCCCCCAAATCAAAAGCAAGGCCTTAGCTAATGCTACTGACGCTTATGCAAGACCCCAAGCAACCCATGCTCGCAAGATGCTTTTATTAGAAGGTTGTGTACAGCCTGGCATGCTACCCAATATTAATTCTGCAACAGCACGTGTTTTTGATGCTCTTAAAATTCAATTGATCAGTGCGCCCAATGCAAGCTGTTGTGGTGCTTTACGCTACCACTTGAATGATCAAGCGGGTGGCCTTGAGAATGCCAAGCAAAATATTGATGCTTGGTGGCCACTAGTTGAACAGGGAGCAGAAGCTGTCGTGATGACCGCATCTGGTTGTGGCGTGATGGTTAAAGACTATGGCCACCTCTTAGCTAACGATCCAAACTACGCCAATAAGGCAAGGAAAATTTCTGAATTAACAAAAGATATTTCAGAAATATTACCAACCCTGCAAAACGAACTCACCAGCCTCATTGGTATAGACCCTAAACCAGGCGTGGTGTATCACCCACCATGCACTTTGCAACATGGTCAACAAATCCGTGGCAACGTCGAAGGCTTATTAGGTAATCTTGGTATTGACGTCAAACTCTGCGAGGATAGTCACCTCTGCTGTGGCTCTGCAGGTACCTACTCTGTTACTCAGCCAGAATTATCTGAACAATTACGTAAAAATAAATTGGCTCATCTCAATGTGACCCTTAAAGAGTCTGGTGCAGAATCCATTGTCTCTGGCAATATTGGCTGCATTACCCACTTACAGAATGATGATGCACCAGTATTGCATTGGATTGAGATCGTGGACCAACTCATTGCCCAGAAAAATTCAGTTGTTCAATGAGCCAGCTTACGAATAACTTAATGCAAGTAAAACAGCGTCTTGAATTGGCAGCTGAAATAGCAAAACGCGAACCAGAAGAAATTGAATTACTGGCTGTCAGTAAGACTTTTCCTGCGCGTAATATTGAAGAAGTAATGCACGCAGGGCAAACTGCTTTTGGTGAAAACTATGTGCAGGAAGCGGTTGAAAAAATTACCTCACTTGCCAAGCTTCGCCCCTGGCTGGTTTGGCATTTCATTGGACCCATGCAGAGTAATAAGACTAAAGAAATAGCTGAGCACTTTGACTGGGTTCACAGTATCGACCGTCTCAAAATTGCAGAACGACTTTCAGTGCAGCGTGGTGAGTTTCCTGATTTAGCGGATCTGCAAGTTTGCGTGCAAGTGAACGTCAGTGCAGAGGAAAGTAAAAGTGGCATCCCTCTCGGGGAAGCTGAAGCACTTTGCAATGCAGTCGCCAATCTCCCCCATCTCACCCTAAGAGGGCTCATGGCCATCCCAGCACCCAACCCCAATCAAAATGAACAGCGTCAGGCTTTTGCAGCCGTACGGGAATGTTTTCAGCAGATCAAAGCCAAACATCTCAACGACCTTGGTTATGAATTCTTTGACACGCTCTCGATAGGGATGTCTGATGATATGGAGTCAGCTATAGCTGAAGGCAGCACCATGGTTAGGGTAGGAACAGCCATCTTTGGGAAGCGCGATAAGATAAGCATATGAGTACACAGCAAACCAATGCCAATGTCCGCGTCACCTTTATTGGTGGCGGGAATATGGGTCGAGCTTTAATTAGCGGCCTTTTAACAAACGGCTTTGAAGCTAATCAACTGACTGTAGTTGAGGCTAATGCTGAAACAGCGATTGGACTACATCGGGATTTTGGCATTCAAGTGATCGGTATGTTAGATCAGATTGCCTTCGACTTTACCAAAAATAATGTTGTAGTGATGGCCATCAAACCACAAGACTTCAATGTCGTTGCCAAAGGTTTAAGCGCCAAACTAAAACATGCGACAGCACCAGGCCCACTGATTCTGAGTATTGCCGCTGGCATTCGCCTCAAAGATATGAGTCGTTGGCTCAATCATGTTCGTTGTGTGCGCGCCATGCCCAATACCCCCGCTCTGATTGGCAAAGGAATTACTGGCCTGTTTGCAGATGTTGCAGTAAGTCAAGATGATCGGATGCTGGCAGAAACGATTTGTCATGCAGTTGGCCAATCCGTTTGGGTTGCAGAAGAAAAATTAATGGATGCTGTGACTGCAGTCTCAGGAAGTGGCCCTGCTTATGTCTTTGCCTTCTTGGAAGCCATGCAGTCTGCTGGTGAAAAGTTAGGTTTAGATGGCGCAACTGCTCGTAAGCTTGCCTATGCAACGCTTGAGGGCGCAGCACAATTGGCTCAAAATTCCAACGAACCTGCAGGGGTGTTACGCGAACGCGTGACCTCAAAAGGTGGAACAACTGCTGCTGCTCTTGAGATCATGAATCAATATGGTTGGTATGACATTCTAGAAAAGGCAATTGATGCCGCAAGTCAGCGTGGCAAAGCCATGGGTGATGAATTAGGTAAAAGCTAAGTCAGCGCTAGACCTAAGACGATTCCCAAAAAGAGGAATCCGCCCAACCAGTTGTTGTGACGAAATGCCTTGAAGCACGCATCCCTGTCCCGAGTGGAAACCAGTTTTAAGTGATAGGTGGCGCATAGCAAAGCACCCAACCAACCTAACCAGAAATAATGACTTAAGTGAGCAATCTGAGCTACCCAGATTTGACTCAGTAGCAAACCTACATAACAAACCCCAATAGCAAACACATCAAATCGACCAAAGGTAATCGCCGATGTTCGTAAGCCTAAACGAATATCATCATCCCGATCAACCATGGCATACGCCGTGTCATAGGCAATAGCCCAAAAAACATTACCTACAAAAAGTATCCATGCCTCTAGTGGAATGAAATCCAGGACAGCTGCATAAGCCATCGGAATACCAAATCCAAATGCAATTCCAAGAATGGCCTGAGGGATAGCGAAGAATCGTTTGGTAAAGGGGTAAATAATCGCTACCAGTAAGGCAAAAACTGATAACTCTTTGGTAAAGGCATTGAGGGGCTGAATGAGTAGAAAAGCCATTAGCGCCAAGATGCTTGCTACCCCGAGCGCTTCTTTACCAGAGATCTTACCGCTTGTGACTGGGCGTTCTTGAGTTCTCAGCACATGACGATCAAAATCTTGGTCTGCGAAATCATTCACTGCACAACCAGCACTGCGCATCAGGAAAGTACCAATAGTGAAAATGATCAGGATTCTCCACTCTGGGCAGCCACCACTTACTAGCCACAAGGCCCACCAAGTAGGCCATAGCAGCAATAATGTACCAATCGGCTTATCGAGACGAATCAGATAAGCATATGAAATAAGGCGTGCAAGCAAACGATGCTGCATCAAATAAAACTTACGCCTGGTAAATCACATTTGCGAATAATCTTAACCAGCTTTTGCATTACCTCGGTACGAGGATAACTCTTACGCCACACCAAACATACTTTACGCGTTGGGATAGGTTCATCTAACGGAATGTAACGAATCAAACCCTCACGAGTCTTTGGGTCGAGTACTGAGGTTCTCGGTAAGACGGAGATACCAATACCACCAGCCACCATTTGACGAATGGTTTCTAGAGAAGAGCCTTCGAAACTGCGTTGCTCACCAATAGTAGACCCAGAGCCAAAGCGGTTTAACTCTGGGCATACGCCTAGAACATGGTCACGAAAGCAGTGTCCTGCGCCTAACAATAAAGTGTTTTGCTCCCGCAACTCTTGGTGAGCGATGGACTTGCGGAGCTCCCATGGATGCCCCTGAGGGACCGCAACCAGAAAGGGTTCGTCATAAAGATCAGCCACATCTAAACCAGTGCTTGGAAATGGGTCTGCCAAGACAGCACAATCTAATACACCCTGACGCAACATCTCTAATAAGCGCACAGTAAAGTTTTCTTCTAAAAACAGTGGTGCATTAGGAATATCTTGTCGAGCTACCCTGACTAAACTAGGTAAGAGATAGGGGGCAATGGTATAAATTGCTCCTAAGCGAATGGGGCCCGATAAAGGATCTTGGCCATGTTTGGCTAAGTGTTTTAAGGAATTAGCTTCTTCCAATACTCGCTGTGCCTGCTCAACAATCAAGACGCCCAAGCTAGTCATTGCCACTTCAGAACTCGTTCTCTCGAAGATTTGCGTACCAAGCTCTTCTTCTAATTTTTTAATCGCTACCGATAAGGTTGGCTGAGAAACATGGCAGGCCTCTGCTGCCCGACCAAAGTGGCGTTCACGAGCAACAGCAACAATGTAACGAAGTTCTGTGAGTGTCATAAGCTGATTATCAGGCCTTTAGAAATTCTGTGCGAGACCCCAGCCAGCGCTCTAGATGGCGCTCTACTAAATCAGCATGATCGGCTAATAAACGTTCAGCTACCTGCTGAGCTAATTCAATTAACCAGGCGTCCCGTTGCAAGTCGACAAAACGCAACATCGCATCACCAGATTGTTTTGCCCCTAGCAATTCTCCAGGACCACGTAAGGACAAGTCTCGCTCCGCAATCACAAAGCCATCGGATGTTTCTCGCAAGGTTTGTAGGCGCTCTTTCGCTGCCATCGAGAGTGGTTCGGCATACATCAAGATACACACTGAGTCAGCCGAACCGCGCCCCACCCGCCCCCTCAATTGATGAATTTGTGCATAACCAAAACGCTCTGCGTGTTCAATCACCATTAGTGCAGCATTCGGTACATCAACCCCAACTTCAATCACTGTAGTAGCCACTAAAAGCTGAATCTCATTTGCTTTAAAGGCAGCCATCACTGCGGCCTTTTCTTCACTTTTCAAACGACCATGCACCAGACCTATCTTAAAGTCAGGCAAAGCAACTGTCAGTTGCTCAAAACTTTCTACTGCAGTTTGTAATTGCAGTACTTCTGATTCTTCAATCAGTGGGCATACCCAATAAGCCTGCAAACCTTTGCTCAGCCAATCACGCAAACCACCAATCACTTCAGCACGCCGAGTAGCTTTCACTACCTTAGTCACAATGGGTTTGCGTCCTGGAGGCAACTCATCAATCACCGACACATCTAAGTCTGCGTAGTAAGTCATTGCTAGCGTTCGTGGAATTGGGGTAGCTGACATCATGAGCTGATGACAGTAGAACAATTCAGAACCAACGCGTTGCTGAATTTCTAGACGCTGTCTTACACCAAAACGGTGTTGCTCATCAATCACTGCCAATCCCAGTTTGGCAAAACTCACTGTCTCCTGAATCAGTGCATGAGTACCAATAATGAGTTGTGCCGTACCGTTCTCAATGATTTCTTGAGCGAGTCTTTTTTCTTTTGCTTTCAAGCTGCCAGACAGCCAAGCCACCTTGATACCCAAAGGCTCAAACCACTCCTTCATTTTGAGGTAGTGCTGCTCTGCCAATATTTCAGTAGGCGCCATTACCGCAGCTTGAAATCCATGATCCATCACTCGTGCAGCAGCAAGTGCGGCAACTACTGTTTTGCCACTACCGACATCGCCTTGCAATAAACGATTCATCGGAAACGTATTTGAGAGGTCTCTACCAATCTCAGTCCATACATGTTCTTGCGCGCCGGTCAATTTAAAAGGCAAGGCTTTTAATAAGCCATCTACAATTTTTGACTCAGTCTCGTTTTTTGACTTTTCAAATTGGGGGGCGCGTCGTTGTCTACGAATGGAGTGTGCACGCTTTAAAGAAATTTGCTGTGCTAGTAATTCTTCAAACTGCACACGACGCCAAGCGGGATGAGTGCGTTCTAATAAAGCTTGTGTATCAGCATCAGCAGGTGGTTGATGTAGATAGGTAATCGCTGCCTGCAGCTTAGGCCAATCATGACTAAATAATAATTTTTCTAGCAACTTTGCAGGCAAAAATTCTGCCAAACTCTCTTTTAAGCTTGGTTCATGCAATGCCTGAGCCACAGCCTTGCGAATAATGGTTTGGGAAATACCAGCACTAGCCGGATAGACCGGGGTCAAACTGCGAGGTAATGGCGCATCTGGCGTAACGGCACGAACTGTCGGGTGCACCATCTCTGGACCCTGAAAACCCTCACGCACATCACCCCGTACCCGAACATGAACCCCAACAGCCATTTGTTTTTGCTGGCTGGGGTAGAAATTCAGAAACCGAAGCTGCAATACAGCTGTGTCATCTTCAATTGTGACTAGCAGTTGCCTTCTAGGTCTAAACAAGACTTGATTACGAATGACGACACCCTGTGTTTGTACGGCGGCAAACCGTCCACCACTCAGAGCATCCTCAATCGTAAAGAGCTCTGTCTCATCTTCGTAGCGGGATGGAAGATGCAAAGCAAGGGCCATAGGGCTGTTTAGGCCCATTTTTTCCAGTGCAGTTGGCGGTCGCTTAGTCGTCATCGTTAAAATCCAATACCTGATGGTAATGCTATGCAACTTTCCGACTTTAATTACGACCTCCCACCCAATCTAATCGCCCAGCATCCCCTGGCGAATAGGACCGACAGCCGCCTCCTAGAAGTGCGATCTGCGGGGCTAGAGACTGCCCAATTCAGCGATCGGCAGTTTAGGGAAATTCTCAACCTGATCAAACCAGGGGATTTGCTGGTCTTCAATGACACCAAAGTAATTCCTGCTCGGTTGCATGGCAAAAAAGAGACCGGCGGTAATGTCGAACTCTTGATTGAGCGCATTAGTGGAGATAAACAAGCCTGGGTACAAATCAGGGCCTCCAAGGTTCCCAAAACAGGCTCCATCGTACATATTCATAACCAAGCAGGCGAAACCTTTCCAGTGGAAATGATAGGCCATGATGATCGCTTCTATGAGGTGCGCTTTCCTGAAAATGTCTTCACCTTACTGGAACGTTTTGGCGAGTTACCACTGCCTCCTTATATTGAACACCGACCCGATGGGGAGGATGCCCAACGCTACCAAACAGTCCTTGCAAAAAATCCTGGTGCTGTGGCAGCGCCAACCGCAGGACTCCATTTTGATAAAGCGATTCTGAAGCAGCTGACTGATTTAGGTGTGAAACAAGCCACTGTCACCCTACATGTAGGTGCTGGCACATTTACCCCGGTCCGTGAAGAAGATTTGAGTAAACACAAAATGCATCATGAATGGTTCTCCATTCCACCAGAAACTCTCGCAGCCATTGCAGAAACACACAAGCAAGGTCGCAGAGTGATTGCAGTAGGGACAACTAGCCTGCGCGCCTTAGAGAGTCAGGCCCTGACCCAAAACACCAGTGGTGAAACTAACCTGTTTATTACTCCTGGATTTCAATTTAAAACTGTGGATTGTCTACTCACCAATTTTCATCTGCCAAAATCTACCTTATTAATGTTGGTGAGCGCTTTTGCAGGGATGGATAATATTCGCAGCGCCTACCAACATGCTATTCATCAGAAATATCGCTTCTTCAGTTATGGTGATGCCATGTTCCTCAGTCGACTCGAAAATATACACTCATGACCAAGCCTATTCACTTCAATATTTTGGCGCGCGATTCCGCAAGCCCAGCTCGACTAGGTCAATTGGATCTTCCTCATGGCAGTGTGCAAACGCCGATCTTCATGCCAGTAGGTACCTACGGCACGGTCAAGGCAATGACGCCGCGCGATCTTGAAGAAGCAAAAGCGCAAATTGTTTTGGGCAATACCTTTCACCTTTGGCTTAGACCGGGTTTAGATGTCATCAAAAAACATGGTGGCCTGCATCGCTTCATGGCTTGGGATAAGCCTATCCTGACTGACTCCGGTGGCTTTCAAGTATTTAGCTTAGGGGCGCTAAGAAAAATTTCTGAAGAAGGCGTCACCTTTGCATCACCCATTAACGGCGATAAGTTATTTATGTCCCCAGAAGTTTCCATGGAAATCCAAGCGGTACTCAACAGCGATATCGCGATGCAGTTTGATGAGTGCACCCCTTATGAAGTGAAGGGTCAGCCCACTACTGAAAAGGCAGCACGCCAATCTCTAGAGCTTTCCTTGCGCTGGGGCGAGCGTTCGCTTAAGCGTTTTCGTGAACTAGAAACTGGCAATGGTCTCTTTGGGATCTTGCAAGGCGGCATGTTTGAGAACTTACGTGAATTCTCCTTAGAGGCTGTTAGCCAACAAGGCTTTGATGGCATTGCGATTGGTGGCTTATCGGTTGGTGAACCTAAGCCTGAATTTGAGCGCATTCTGAGTTTTACCGCCCCTAAACTGCCAGAGCACCTGCCCCACTACCTGATGGGTGTTGGTACCCCAGAAGACCTTATTCTTGGTGTGAGTATGGGTATTGATATGTTCGATTGCGTCATGCCTACCCGCAATGCTCGTAACGGCTGGCTTTTTACCCGCTTTGGTGACCTTAAGCTTCGTAATTCTGGGTACAAAGATGATGATCGCCCTGTAGACCCTACTTGCGCCTGTTATACCTGCCAAAACTTCACTAGAGCCTATTTAAATCACCTTCAAAAGGCGAACGAAATCCTGGGGTCTCAACTCAATACCATCCATAACCTCACCTATTACCTGCAATTAATGGCAGAAGTCAGGGAGGCTCTGAGCAAAGATCGTTTTAGCGCCTATCGCGAGGAATTTCAGCGGGATCGCCAACGTGGCGTCGAGCCCGGGCAAGATTAATAGCCCTAGAGAGGGATAGCCCCCTTCAAATCACCCCCAAAACCCCACACAGTTTAGAATTGCGGGTTTACGGCTTTGCTTTCAAAGCCTAAAACTAAAGCAGTTTCCAATTAGTCATTAACGGAGGTTTTGTATGTGGATTAGTAACGCTTTTGCCCAGGCTCCAGCCGCGGGTGCAGATGCAGGTGGCTTAATGAGTTTCCTACCCCTCATTTTGATGTTTGCAGTTTTGTATTTCATCATGATTCGCCCACAAATGAAGCGCGCTAAAGAAACCAAAGCCATGCTTGCATCTTTGGCAGTTGGCGATGAAGTAGTTACTGTTGGCGGCATTGTTGGCAAAGTCACTGCATTGAAAGAAGACTTTGTTAGCGTAGAAATTGCTGCTGGCACAGAAGTCCAAATGCAAAAAGGTGCCATCACTACCGTGCTGCCTAAAGGCTCTCTGAAGTCCGCTTAATACGTTTGCTTAAAAGTATCTCAATATGAACCGCTATCCCCTCTGGAAATATTTAGTCATTGCCGCTGCATTACTGATCGGCGGACTATATTCATTACCTAATTTCTTCGGTGAGGCGCCTGCGGTTCAGGTCTCGTCCGCCAAGCCAACCATCAAGGTTGATTTGGCGACACAGTCTCGTGTTGAAAAGATTCTGAGCGACAATAACATTAGTAGTACTGGAATCTTTTTTGAAAAT
The DNA here is from genome assembly GCA_903845455.1 of uncultured beta proteobacterium. GTDB lineage: Bacteria > Pseudomonadota > Gammaproteobacteria > Burkholderiales > Burkholderiaceae > Polynucleobacter. The sequence continues at coordinate 17,771 of CAIMXN010000061.1, forward strand.
ACAGGGCACGTCGGCTCCATTAAGATACGTTTTAACAATACTGATATTCAATTGCGTGCACGCGATCTCTTGCAACAAAAATTGAATTCTGACCAAGTCGACCCCAGCTATACCGTTGCCTTAAACCTGCTCTCCAACACCCCAGGATGGCTAAGCGCCATCAATGCCCTGCCTATGCCGCTCGGCCTTGACTTGCGTGGTGGCGTCTATTTCCTCTTGCAAGTAGACATGAAAGGTGCTGTACAAAAGAAAGTGACTGCTTTAGCGGGCGATATTCGCAGCCAATTACGTGATAAATCCATTCGCCATCAAGGCATTGATCGTAGTGCTGACTCTCTCACCATTAACTTTGGTAGCCCTGATGAAGCCGAACAGGCCCGTACTCTTTTAAATATTAGCCAGCCAGAACTACTTTGGCAAGTAAGGGCTGCCGGCAGTTCTACCAAGTTGCTCGGTGAATTTAAGCCAGCTGCTTTAAAAGCAATTCAAGATAATGCTGTTAAACAAAATATCATTACCCTCAATAAGCGCGTGAATGAATTGGCAGTTAAAGAGCCAGTAATTCAACAGCAAGGTGCTGAGCGCATCGTGGTTCAGTTACCAGGCGTTCAAGACACTGCGCGCGCTAAAGACATCATTGGCCGTACCGCAACACTTGAGTCTAGGCTGGCTGACCCCTTGGTATCAACTATTGGGGTGGGGGAAGCGCCCCCTCCAGGGATGGATACATTCCGCTTTGGTGAAAACCGTTTAGGCGTATTCAAGAAATCCGTTATTTTCAGTGGTGATCGCATTACCGATGCGAGCGCAGGCTTTGATCAGAACCAACGTCCTGCTGTCAATATTTCTCTCGATGCTGCTGGTGGTCGCGTGATGCAAGAAGTGACCCGTGAAAATATTGGCAAGCCGATGGGTATGATCTTGTTTGAAAAAGGCAAAGGTGAAGTACTGACTATTGCGACTATTCAAGGTGAGTTTGGCTCCAAGTTCCAGATCACCGGTCAACCTACTACTGAGAGCGCAAATGACTTAGCGCTCTTATTGCGCGCAGGCTCATTAGCGGCGCCAATGGAAATTATTGAAGAGCGCACCATTGGCCCAAGTCTAGGCGCAGAAAATATTGAGAAGGGCTTTAAGTCACTCTTACTTGGTTTTGCTTGTATCGCCATTTTCATGATTGCTTACTATCTTCTGTTCGGCACATTCTCTGTGGTTGCACTGGCAGTGAACTTGCTACTACTGATTTCTGTTCTATCGATGTTGCAAGCAACTCTCACTCTGCCCGGTATCGCAGCCATGGCATTGGCTCTTGGTATGGCGATTGACTCCAACGTCTTAATCAATGAACGTATTCGAGAAGAGTTGCGCAATGGCGCGGCCCCTCAGACAGCAATTGCCGTCGGCTTCGAAAAAGCTTGGGCAACCATTTTGGACTCCAACGTCACCACCTTAATTGCTGGCCTAGCATTGTTAGCCTTTGGATCAGGTCCCATCAAAGGTTTTGCTGTTGTGCATTGCCTAGGTATTTTGACTTCAATGTTCTCCGCCGTCTTCTTCTCACGTGGTCTTGTCAACCTTTGGTATGGCAAACAGAAGAAGATTCAAAAACTCGCTATCGGCCAAGTTTGGCGCCCACAGGAGAAATAAGCCATGGAATTTTTCCGGATTAAAAAAGACATTCCATTCATGCGTCATGCATTGGCGCTTAATGCGATTTCGTTTATTACCTTCTTAGCAGCGGTTTTCTTCCTTTGGCACAACGGCCTACACCTTTCTATCGAATTTACAGGTGGTACGGTGATGGAAGTGAGCTATCCACAAACTGCGCCCCTTGAAAGCATTCGCGCAAATGTAGAGAAACTCGGTTATGCAGATACCCAGATCCAGAACTTTGGTAGCTCGCGCGATATTATGATTCGTCTGCCTTTGCAAAAAGATGCTGAAGGTAAACTCATTTCCTCCGCTGATCAAAGCGCTGCAGTCATGCAAGTGCTTGAACCTGCCACCTCTGGTGCCAAACTACAGCGTGTTGAGTTTGTAGGGCCACAAGTAGGTCAAGAATTGGCTCTGGATGGTTTGAAGGCTTTAGTGTTTGTGATCATCGGTATCGTGGTTTACCTCTCCTTCCGCTTCGAGTGGAAGTTTGCGCTTGCTGGCATCATTGCGAACTTGCATGACGTCGTGATCATTCTGGGCTTCTTTGCATTCTTCCAATGGGAATTCTCACTCTCAGTATTGGCAGCAGTCTTAGCGGTCCTAGGTTATTCCGTGAACGAATCCGTGGTGATCTTTGACCGTATTCGTGAAAACTTCCGCAAATATCGCAAGATGAACACGCGTGAAATTATTGATAACGCAATTACTAGCACTATCAGCCGTACTGTTATAACCCACGGTAGTACTGAAATGATGGTCTTGGCAATGTTGCTCTTTGGTGGCGCAACACTCTTTTACTTTGCACTGGCACTCACCATCGGTATTTTGTTCGGTATCTACTCTTCAGTATTCGTTGCGGCAGCCTTAGCGATGTGGCTAGGCGTTACTCGCGAAGATTTAGTAAAAGGTGATAAAAAGCCTGAAGACAATAATCGGCATGATGACCCAAACTTTGGAGCACAAGTCTAAATCAAACTTCAGTTCAAACTGAAGTTCTGACGATCAAGCGCGGCTAATAGTTTTTTAGTCGCGCCTTGATGTGCTGCTGAGTAGTTCTTCGCAGACAAGGTCATCTTTGCCAACTCATCTGGGTTGAGCAACAAAGACTTTAAAATTTCCATCAATGCAATAGACTCACCCAAGAGCAAGTCGCCTTGAATACGTTTTGCTGCCCCTACCTCTAGAGCGTCTAGTGCTGCCTGTTGGAAGTTATAGGTATGCTCACCCAATAAAACAGGGCAACCAGCAGCGCAGGCCTCAATCAAATTTTGACCACCAAAAGGCAAAAGGCTGCCACCCATAACAACCAAATCTGCAGCACTGTAGTACATCGGCATCTCACCCATTGAGTCACCCAAGATGACTTCCAAGCCCTCAGTATCTTGTGGGGTATTACCCCACTCACTACGGCGACGGAATTTCAATCCAGCACTATAAATTTGATCTGCTACCTCAGAAAAACGCTCCGGATGACGTGGTACTAAACACAGCAAAGGTGCAACGGTAAATGCGTTGCTTAGCAGAAGATCTTTCCAAGCCTTAAGGATGATGGCTTCTTCGCCATCACGTGTACTGGCTGCGCAAACCATGAGGCGCTGATGTAAATGTGAATCTTGCTTCCAGCGTTGGCCTTGCTCAAGCAAACCCTGGTCAAGCGAAACATCAAACTTAAGGTTACCGATAATCTCAACACACTTAACACCTAGTCGTTGATAGCGCTGTGCATCAAATGGGGTTTGCGCCAAGATACCAGCAAAAGCCTGGAATAATGCTCGCCCAGCCTTGCCAAAACGATTGACGCGACGGGCACTTCTTTCAGAAAGACGCGCATTGACTAAAAACAAGGGCAAGCCAATCTCTGCGCAATGAAACACCACCGTCGGCCACGCCTCAGTCTCCATAAATAAACCAAGCTTAGGTTTGAACACTTTTAAAAATCGATCCACTGACCAATATAAGTCGTAAGGTAAATATACCTGCCGTATTTTTCCACTCACAATCGCCTTGGAAAATAATTGCTTGCCAGTACGGCGACCATTCAGGGTCATATGAGTTAATAAAATAGATTCGCCACGGGCGAGATAGGCTTCGATCAATGGCTGCGCTGCGCGAGTCTCGCCAACAGACACCGCATGTATCCAAACTGCGTTTTGCAAAATGGGTTTGTTATAACCAAAGCCCAAGCGCTCAGGAAGATAACTTAAATACTCAATCGAATGGCGTGCACGCCAAGCAAGGCGCACAAAAGCCAAGGGCAGTAACAGATGCCAAAGGATTTGGTATGCAGCAAACCAGACTCGGGGACGTGCCCCGTATTCTGAATTCGGAGTCAAACTCACTTTTTGAGACGTTCGGTCAATTCGACCGCCTTACCTAAATAAGAAGCAGGCGTCATCTCCAGCAAAC
>CAIMXN010000062.1 GCA_903845455.1 uncultured beta proteobacterium
AATTGAAATGGTTGGTGTCATTAAAGATAAGATATGGGAGCATCATATAAAATTCCATCTTGACGCCAATGGTGTGGGTATTGCTCTTACCAAGCTCTTCCAGCATGGGTTGCACTGGGGTTGTCGTACCGATAAAGCTACGAATCAACACAATTGACAGTTCCAACACAATTACTGCACCCATTAAGAAGGCAATGGGCAAGAACTTTTTGAAGTCTCTGCGTAAATGCTCAATATCGAGGTCCAGCATCATGACCACAAACAAGAAGAGCACCATCACTGCGCCAACGTAAACGAGGATCAGCGCCAAACTCAAGAACTCAGCCTTGAGGAGCATCCATAAGCCAGAGGCACAGAAGAAAGCCAGCACCAAGAACAAGGCCGCATGAATTGGGTTACGCGCTGTCACCACACGCACTGCAGAAATCACCAGCAAACCGGCAAAGGCGTAAAAGAACGCTGGGAAGAGGAAAGAGGTATCGAATGTCATATGAATATTTACTCTGTGCGGTTAACGATAAGGCGCATCAGCAGCGCGGTTAGCAGCAATATCTTCTTCATAGCGATCACCTACAGCCAAGAGCATTTCTTTTGTGAAATACAGATCACCGCGCTTATCACCAAAGTATTCAAAGATATTGGTCTCCACAATCGCATCGACTGGGCAAGCTTCTTCACAGAAGCCACAGAAAATACACTTGGTTAAATCGATGTCATAGCGCGTTGTGCGACGTGTACCGTCATCGCGCTCATCAGTCTCAATAGTGATGGCATAGGCAGGGCAAACTGCTTCGCACAGTTTGCAACCGATACAACGCTCTTCCCCACTCTCGTAACGGCGTAAAGCATGCAGTCCGCGAAAGCGTGGCGACAAAGGCGTCTTCTCTTCTGGATATTGAATCGTAATTTTTGGCTTAAAGAGGTAGCGACCGGTAATAAACATACCGATCAGGATCTCTTTGAGCATTAAGCTATTGAGAAATTGGGAAATTTTCTTAAACATGATTGATCAACTTATTTCCAAATATTCCATGGCGATACCACCCATGCGCCGACAACCACCACCCAAAATACGGAGATGGGAATAAAGATCTTCCAGCCCAAACGCATGATTTGGTCATAGCGATAGCGTGGCAATGTGGCACGCAACCAGATCACACAAGATAAGAGGAAGAAGGTTTTGCCGAACAACCAGAAGAAGCCTGGAATATCGCGCAAGATTGGTAAATCAACTATCGGCAACCAGCCGCCCAAGAACATGGTCGCGGCTAATGCGGCAATCAAGATCATATTGGCGTACTCAGCCAAGAAGAACATCGCAAAGGCCATACCAGAGTACTCAACCATGTGGCCAGCAACAATCTCGGACTCACCTTCCACTACGTCAAAGGGATGACGGTTGGTTTCAGCGACGCCAGAGATAAAGTAAATCAAGAACATTGGCAGCAATGGCAACCAGTTCCAAGACAGGAAGTTCAAGCCCATGCTAGCAAAATAACCTTGCTCTTGTGAAGCCACAACAGTACTAAGGTTCAAGGAGCCTGAAGTGAGCAATACCGTCACTAGAGCAAAGCCCATCGCAATCTCATAAGAGATCATTTGTGAAGAAGCCCGCATTGCACCGAGGAATGGGTATTTGGAGTTTGATGACCAACCCGCCAAAATCACGCCGTAGACACCAATCGAAGAAATTGCCATCACATATAAGAGACCAGCATTGACATCAGCCAAAACCATCTTGGCTTGGAAAGGTATCACAGCCCAAGCTGCAAAAGCAGGCATGATCACCATCACTGGCGCTATGAAGTACAGCACTTTACTAGCTTGTGCTGGAGTGATCACTTCTTTGAGTAAAAGTTTTAATGCATCAGCAATGGGCTGCAACAAACCTAATGGGCCTACGCGGTTTGGCCCCAGACGAATGTGCATCCAGCCAATCAATTTGCGTTCCCACAGCGTGAGGTAAGCAACGCAACCAAACATAGGTAATACGATGATGACGATTCTGACTAAAGCCCAAACGAGTGGCCAGAGGGAACCAAAAATGGCTGCGCCTTGAGTGGTAACCAGGTTCAAGAAATTATCCATCTCGTCCCTTATGCCTTGCTAACCGTGACAGGGCCAAACATCGATCCTAATTTCGCACTAGCGGTCGTGCCCGCAGAAATCCGCACCGCACCAGCAGCTAAATTTGCTTCCAATACTGCTGGCAAATCTACTGATTGAGATCCTTGAGTTACGCGCACCGCATCACCCTCTTTTAATCCCAGTTCAGTAAAGAGCTTTTGACCCAAGCCCACTTGATTGCCCCGTTTAGCGTCACGCGTTAAATGTAAGGCTGGTGAACGACGCACAATTTGATCGCCTGCATAAATATTCACATCTGCCAAACGCTCTAAACCATTCAATGGCGCCAGATTACCGTTTGATAATGCGCTGACATTAGTTTGATTGCTCAACTTCATGCAGTAGTTATCACCCAGTGCATCACCTAATACTTCTTCAGGCATGTTGTAAAGGAAGTCATCTAAATTCAAGAGGCCACCCAGCACGCGCAAGACTTTCCAGGCTGGACGAGCATCGCCTAAAGGTTTGACTGCAGGCTGAATCGTTTGAATTCTGCCTTCAGCATTCACAAATGTAGAAACTGTTTCAGTAAAAGGAGTAATGGGCAGAATCACATCTGCTACTTCTAGGAGGTCAGCACTCTTGTAAGCGCTCAAAGCGATGACAGTACTTGCTTTAGCCAATGCAGCGCGGGCTTGCTCTGGATTTGGCAAGTCAGAGTCTGGCTCAAGATTCATTAAGAGCACTGCGCGACGCTCGCCAGATAAAACTGCATCTACGCCAGCACCATTTGCACCGACCAAACTAGCACCCACTGCATTGCCACCCACCGGTAAAAAGCCTAAGGTAGCGCCCGTTTGCTCAGCAATGAATTGCGCCAAGACATGTAAATCAGTTGCAAGAGGATGGGCAATCGCAGCAGAGCCGAGCAATACCGCTGTTGTCGCACCAGAAATCAAACTATCTGCAATGGACTGCGCTACTGCAGAGATCGGCAAGTTAGAAGTACCTGCAGGAGCAGAAACCGATTTGGCTTTAGCCACCGCTAGAGCGACTTCACTCAAGGCATTTAACCAAGCACTTGGTGTTGCTGCAATACTG
>CAIMXN010000063.1 GCA_903845455.1 uncultured beta proteobacterium
GATTACGACACAATGATGGTCAGTATGCGTAAGGCATTGACTGAAGCTTTGAAAACCTTTCAGGGTATGAAAGTGGCTGCGCTACTTGAGCGTCGCCATGAGCGTTTGATGAGCTATGGCAAGTTCAAAGAAATCGAAAGCAAGTCTTAAGACCAATAAACGAATTGCGGTTGCCTTCAGTGGTGGCTTAGATTCGGTTGTATTGCTCGATACTATTTGCAAGTCACTACAAACAAGTAAAGCAAATCCAACACAAACTCCAACAGAAGTTTGGGCTTTTCATATTCACCATGGTTTGCAAAAGAGCGCAGATCAATGGCTTCTGTTTTGCGAGAAGCTGGCCAATAAGTACAAAATCCATTTTGACTTTCGGCTCTTGCACTTAAGGGACGATAAAGCTCAAGGCAATATTGAAGCTCGCGCAAGAGCAGGGCGCTACGAAGCTTTAGCAGATTTGTGCATTGAACATGACATTACGGATCTCTTATTAGCCCATCATCAAAATGATCAAGCTGAGACAGTCTTATTACAACTGCTGCGAGGCGCTGGGGTTGCTGGCCTCTCAGGTATGCCAGTACAGAGAAGGCTCGGCACACCAGCACACAGCATTACCGCAATCAAGCTTGAGCGTCCCTTATTAAATCGCAGCAGACAAGAGCTAGAAGCCTATGCCAAGCAGCATAAGCTCAAGTGGATTGAGGATCCTAGTAATCAAGATACGCGTTACCGCCGCAACGCGTTGCGCAAACACATTATTCCAAGATTGGAAAAAATTCAGCCTGATGCGGTTGCGAACTTAGCCCGCAGTGCTGAGCTCATGGCAGATGCACAAACTTTATTGGATCGATTGGCACAGCAAGACGGCAAATCCATTCTGAAAGAAAATACCTTATCACTAAAGATTCTCCAGAACCTAGCCCAACAAGATCTGCCTGCAGCGAATAATCTCATGCGCTATTGGTTAAAGTTAAACGACCTTGCGATGCCCTCACAAGAGCGTTTGCAATCCTGGTGGAAAGACCTAAGTGGCATCAAAGCAGATGCACAGTTAGAGTGGCAACATGATGGCTCCAGCATTCGACTGTGGCGCGGCATTTTGCAGATTGCCCAAGCCCAAACGGGTCAGTGGATTTTTAAACCGGTTCCCACTAATAGCAAAGCACCAGGGCTGCCTGCTACTTTTATCAAAGCAGCACAGGAACAAGGTCAGATTTTCATACGGGAACGTCAAGGTTCCGAGAAAATCCAAATTAAACCCAATAGCCCTCATAAAAGCCTCAAGAAACTCTTTCAGGAGGCTGATGTGCCGCCATGGCAACGTCAGGCACCCTTGCTCTATATCGGCGCTGAACTCATTGCAGTGGCAGGGGTAGGGGTGAGTTATCCCCACTTAGTAGCTTCCGGAAAAAGAGTAGCTCCCGTCTGGGCTTAGTAAATTTCACCAGCTTCTTTTTGATGGCGAATGCGGTTTATGAGCACCGCATTTCTTCTTTCATCAAAACTGTATGAGGCTATGTAACCGTTATTTCCTCTGGAGATGA
>CAIMXN010000064.1 GCA_903845455.1 uncultured beta proteobacterium
AACCCTAAATATCAAATTAATGAAGTAGGCACTCTATCAGCTGATGGTAAACAAATTCAAATTGCCTCTAAAGAAGCTTCCGGTCTTTTTACAATTTCAGGCGATAAGATTACTGGTTGCGGGACTAGTCAGGGTACGAATGGCTTATTTGGTCATTGGCTTGGTAGTTATTCAGCATGGTGTGATGAATACACTGTCGGCACTACAGCGCCACCACCATCTACACAAGCCGTTGCTATCTTGCCTAAAGTCTGGACGGGAAATCTTTCGGCTACTAATATTGGAGGCCCAACTCAACATGTACCCAACCATGAAGCCAATATTGGTAAAGGTAAGGCTACCAAAGGATGGACTACGCATGATGAAACTCCTAGGACCATCACTATTCTTCGTCAAGAGGGGCGACATATAGAGTTTATTTATAAATCCGCTCGTGCTGAGACCAGGTTCATTGGAATGATCTCAGCCGATGGCAAGCAAATGCAAGTGAGCAGTGGATACTCTACAGGGATATGGTCTATTGCAGAAGACAAAATATCAGGTTGTGCTTTAAGCAGGGGGATGGATGGAAGCTTTACTCATTGGTTCAATAATTATCAAGCTTACTGTATTGATTTCAGAGCAGGCACAACTCCTCCAGCAATTGCACAGAATGTACCCATCTTGCCCAAAGAGTGGAAAGGAATGGTTGCCCATACCAATTTCGGATATGGCGGGAAATATAATACAAATACTCACCCTTCTTCAACACTAAGTTTTAACTACTATGACGAGCTTAGAACATTGGTGATTCAAGAGCAAGATGGTCGGCATTTAAGGTTGTTATATAAAACTAATACTCAATCTTTTCCTTTAATTGGCACGCTGTCTTCCGACGGGAAGCAGATTGTAATAGCCAATAATTACGTTTCTGCGGTATGGAATATCACTGCAGATTCATTAATAGGTTGTGGTACATCGAGAGGCGGTAAAGCTACCCCAACTTTTGATGAGTGGAAAGATAGCTATGCTACTTGGTGTACAAACCTTAAACCTGTTCAATGATCAATAGCGTTTTTCATTAGCCCTAAGGTCTGTTATGGGGCTGGTAGCGTGATGCCAATAGAACTTTGAGCTATTCCAGTCTCTTACTAAGACTACTGCCTTAATTTTTAATAGAAGGTGATGCAGGTTTTATTTTTTAGTTTGGGTGATTTGGGAAGTATTTAGGGTTCTGAAGATCTTTTAAACTTTTTATATAGTTCAACTTGTATAAATGTTGCTTTAAAAGCTATGGTGGTTGCTAATAAAGCAACATTACTCTTATGAGGTCTAAATCATCTTAATGAGTAGTTTCTTCCCGCATGCATTGGCGTACTTACGCAGGGTTGAAAATGAAGGCGAGTGACTATCGCTTCGAATGGATGACTCGAGACGCGATATGGCGCTTTTAGTTGTTCCCATAATGACTGCTACTTGCTCTTGGGTTAATCCAGCTTCTTTGCGAGCCTGAAACAATTCAGCAAGGGCGGCATACTCTTCCTCTAAAGCATCCCATGCCTTTTTAAACTCTGGATTAGCAAACAGCTTGCCATCGTCTTGGCGAGTATGCGGAACGGGGGAGAATGCATCTTTGTGCTTAACCATTTTCTTTTACCTCTTTTAATCGCTTGCGCGCCTTTCTCATTTCCTTATCTGGAGTCTGTTGAGTTTTCTTAATAAAGCTATGCAGAATGATGATGTGTTTATCAATCATCATCCCGTAGAAAACTCGCCCAATTCCTTCGCTACCTTTGCAATGTATTTCAAATAAACCATCGCCCATTGCTCTTGAGTGGGGAAGTCTTAAATCAGCGCCGTGCTGTTCCATCAATCCCAGTAGTCGTCTGTAGTCCGCAAGAATTCCCACTGGCCAAGAAAGAATCTCAGCTTTTGTTCGTTCGTTGAAGTACAGAATAGTCCAAATACTCAAGTTAATGTTCTCATATATGTGAACTTATTGCAATCACTAATTTGCTAATAAGTAGTTTTGAATGGCGTGTTTGGGGTTACGAAGATCGCCACAAGCTTAAAAGCCAGATGCGCCTATTAGAATTAGCAGCTACTGATTGTTTTGTAGGAATGATGGAAAAGAAGAGCAGCTTTGCGTGTAGAAATTGAATTGAACGAGGTGGAGTTGAAGCTTGGCGCTTGAATGGCCAAAGCGATACCAATATGGATATAAACCTTGCCCCTTGGGCAGCATGCAGAAGCAAAAAATTGATTTGGGAAGGTGGATGAGCCTGACCCCCGGCACTGGCAGAAATTGGGTTTGGCTGCTTCGTTCCCGACCTGACCAGGTTATCCAACCCACCATGCGGGGAGGCCCATCCACTTCCATTTTAGCTTGTTAGAATGTAGAACATGACAGCACTGGCTTTAGCCCGTTCGTGGCGCCCTAAAACTTTCACCCAATTGGTAGGACAAGACCATGTGGTTAAGGCATTAACCCATGCCCTTGACCAAGGACGCCTCCATC
>CAIMXN010000065.1 GCA_903845455.1 uncultured beta proteobacterium
CCTCTCACAGCACCAGATTACGGTAGCTTTTTAGCCCAACTCAAAACAAACGTTGATGGCATCTTTTTAGGCTTTGCTGGCTCAAACGGATTCCGCTTTGTGCGTCAATTTAACGAGTACGGTTTGCGCGGCAAAATGGCCGTTATGGGCGGCATGACTGCACTTGATGAATCCGTACTCAAAAATATGGGTGACGAAGCGCTCGGTATTCAGACAGTGTGCTGGTATTCCGCAGAGCTAGATAATCCAATCAACTTAAAATTCGCTCCTGGCTTCCGCAAAACGTTTGGCTATGACCCTGGCTACTATGCAGCAGGTACTTATGTTAGCGGCGCAGTGTTAGAGAACGCTCTTAATGCTGTTAATGGTGATGCCAACAACAAAGACGGTCTGATGGCTGCTTTGAAGAAAACTAATATTCCTACCGCTAGAGGTCCAGTGAAGTTCGATCAATACGGCAATATTGTTGGCGATGTCTATATCCGTCAGGTTGAGAGAAAAGATAAACGATTAGTCAACGCCGTGCTACGCACATACACCAACGTAAGTCAGTTCTGGACATATGATCCTAAGTCTTTCTTAGGTCAACCGGTTTACACAAGAGACTATCCACCCGCGAAAAATCTTGAATCATAGGTCTTACTGAACATGCAGATATGGGCAATTCAGACCCTCAATAGCTTAGCTTTAGGGGGTCTTCTCTTTTTATTATCTTCCGGATTTGCACTCATCTTTGGTTTGATGCGGATTGCGAACTTAACGCACGGCGCTTTATTTATGCTGGGTGCTTATGTTGGTGCTACTGTCGTCAGAGCTGGTTATGGCATGTTTACTGCTGCTGCAGTAGCACTGGTCGTCATCGCCATTGTTGGCGGCATTATTGAGCGCCTCATTTTGCGCAGACTCTCTGGTAACCCTCAAGGTCAAGTGCTCGCTACTCTAGGTCTTGCTTTTATCATTGCCGACTTTTGTTTGGTGATCTGGGGTGGTGATCCAATTCCAATTGAAACGCCTGCGATGTTTCAGTTGCCGATACAGTTTTTAGGTATCAGCTTCCCGGCGTATCGTCTTGTGATCTTGGTGATTTCTTGCATCATTGGTATCGCTCTTTATCTACTCCTCGAGAAAACCCGTTTGGGTGCCATGATTCGTGCTGGCGTTGACGACATGCAAATGGCCCGCGCTGTTGGCATCCCCGCTTCACAGCTTTTTACGATTGTTTTTTGTTTAGGTGCAGGCTTGGCTGGTTTAGGCGGTACATTAGGCGGCCCAATCTTCAATGCTTACCCAGGACTAGATGCTGACATGCTACCTCTGGCATTAATTGTCGTTATCTTGGGTGGTGTCGGCAGCTTAGTTGGTACCTTTATAGCTAGCTTCATTGTTGGATTCATCTACAGCTTTGGTATCGCACTAGTGCCAGACCTTGCTTATGTGATTTTATTTTTACCGATGGTTGTTGTCATTGCGTTCAAGCCAACTGGTCTTTTTGGAACGATTCGCACATGAAAAAACTTGCTGGATTTTTAACCATCGTATTTCTGATTAGCATCCCTTTTTATAGCGGGGAGTACTACATTAACTTAGGTAGTCAGATGTTGATTGCCGCTATTTTTGCCTCAAGCCTAAATCTTCTGGTTGGTTATGGTGGATTAACTTCACTGGGACATGCGGTGTATTTGGGCCTATCTGCTTACATCACTGCTTGGCTCATCACCAAAATTGGCCTGAGTCACGGCGTAACTGCGGCAATAGCGCTCACGGCTACAACAGTCATGGGTATGTTATTTGGCTGGATTGCATTGCGAGCTACTGGTCTTGGTTTTTTAATGCTCACCCTGGCTTTATCCCAGATATTTTGGGGCTTAGCCTATCGATGGGTTGGCATGACCAACGGTGATAACGGTATTTCAGGAATCACCAGGCCAATGCCTTTTGATATCAATCTAGATCAAAGCAACTATTTTTACTGGTTTGTTTTAATTATTTTCCTAGCCTGCATGCTCTTGATCACTAGATTAGTGCACTCACCCTTTGGAGCTTCCATTTGCGGCACAAGAGATCAGGCAAAGAGAATGACTGCGCTTGGATTCAATGTATGGCTCATTCGCTGGATTACCTTTGTCCTTGCCAGCTTCTTTGGTGCAGTAGCCGGACTTCTATATGTCTACTTCCATAAGTACATTCATCCAACGGTTATGTCGATTACTTCGTCAGCCGAAGCCCTTCTTTGTGTGATTGCGGGTGGTGCCGGTACATTAACGGGGCCTATTATTGGCGCATTCTTGGTCATGATTCTGAAGAATTATGTTTCGGGCTACGTTGAGAGATGGAATATGCTACTAGGCGCAGTCTTTGTCTTCATCGTGCTCTTTATGCCAAGCGGAATTACGCCATGGGTTGCAGATAAAATCAGTCGCTTGCGGAATACAACAAAATGAGTAACGCATTAGAAATTAAACACCTGAATAAGAGTTTTGGTGGCGTCAAAGTCACTCAAGACCTCAGCTTAACCGTCAAGCCAGGCGAGAGACGTCTCATCATTGGGCCAAACGGTGCCGGCAAGACCACCCTATTTAATCAAATCTCTGGGGAGCTGGCTTCTGACAGTGGAACGATTGCCGTGTTTGGAAGAGACCTCACCAAAAGTCCAGCCCATCTTCGTGCTCACGTTGGCGTTAGCAGAACTTATCAAATTATTACGCTATTCCCAAAGAACACGCTGGCACACAATGTCGCCTTAGCAATGCTAGGAACTAGCAAACGCAAATGGGAGGCACTCAAAAAGCTGCAGCTAAATGATCCTATTTACCTCAGGGCATTAGATTTACTAGATCAAGTAGGTCTTAAACATCGCGCAGATATGCTCATTAGTGAGATTTCCTACGGCGAGCAAAGGCGTGTTGAGATTGCTTTAGCGATGTCACAAAATCCATCACTTCTTTTACTAGATGAGCCGCTGGCTGGCCTCTCTATTGATGAGCGGATCATTGTGCGAGATTTAATTAGCGCTATTCCAAAGACGACCACCATCATCATGATTGAGCATGATATGGATGTGGCACTGAGCTTTGCAGAAACTATCTCCGTACTCCATTACGGCAGCCTCATTGTTGAAGGTAACAGAGATTTTGTAGTGAACCATCCGAGAACGCGTGAGGTATATCTTGGCCACTGAAATCCTAAACTTAGACAAGGTTAATGCGCACTATGGCGATAGCCATGTGTTACATGACATCAGCTTTTCTTTAAAGCAAGGCCAATTACTGACATTGTTAGGTCGTAATGGCGCTGGTAAAACAACCACCATGCTGACCTTGTCGGGTCTGCTGAAGGCAAGCGCTGGAAAAATTATTAGCAACGGCAAAGAAATTCAGAAGCTACAACCAGAATATATTGCACGCTCTGGCGTTCGCCTTGTGCCACAAGGTCGCAGAGTATTTGCTAATCTAAGTGTTTACGAAAATCTCATCATTGCAGCCCAGAAACGTAAGATCACTCATCCATGGTCAGTAGAAAGAGTTTATGAACTCTTCCCACAACTCAAGGATCACCAGCATCAAAGAGCTGGCACCCTTTCAGGTGGCGAGCAGCAAATGCTGGTAATTGGTCGCGCACTCATGGGCAATCCTGACGTTTTACTACTTGATGAGCCGTCCGAAGGCCTTGCACCTCTGATCGTGCATGAAGTGAGCAAAGGGATTTCTAAACTCAAAGAAGAAGGCCTCTCCATTATCTTGGTGGAGCAGAATTTTAGTATTGCCATGGAGCTAGCTGATTACTTTGTCGTTCTCAATACTGGCTACGTTGCTTACCAGGGCGAATCAACTGAGGTTCGCGCCAATCCCGAACTTGTTACACAACATTTAGGCGTATTCTAATTTTTTATCAAGGAAACATATGTTTTTCACATGCACACCACTCTGTAGCGACCCATCTCATAGTCATGACCAGTCTCAATCTTATGCAGAACAATCTGCTGATGAGTTTATTGCCGGCCTAAAGCAGGGATCAAAGCAGAAAACAGCGAGCAAGAAAGTTGTTAGCTCTGCAAGCAAGCCTGCGGCAAAGAAAGCAGCTTCAAGCCTTAAGAAAACGATTGTTAAGGATAAAAAAGGTCGTTCAAAGGTGATCGATATTCATTGTCATTACCTCAACCCTGTAGTGGCAGCTCACACAGAGCACCTGCAAGCTGGCAAATATGACACTTCAATTATTTTTGCAAACGACCTCACACGTCAAGTTAACGTCAAACAAATGCGTGATCGCCATTCTAAACTGATTGGGATTGAAGAACGTATCAAAGATATGGATAAGATGGGCGTTGATATTCAAGCCGTTTGCCCCGCTCCATTTCAATATTTTTATTTCACTGAACCTGATCTTGGAGCAAGTCTAGCTCGTGAGGTGAATGAAGGTATTGCCTCTTTGGTTGCTCAGCATCCAGACCGCTTTGTAGGTATGGGTTCAGTCCCACTTCAGAATGCAAAATTAGCCGTTCAAGAATTAGAGTACGCCGTCAAAAAACTAGGTTTGCGCGGCGTAGAAATCAACACCAACGTCAATGGTAAAAACCTTACCGATCCTAGTCTGGGTCTTGAAAAGTTTTTTGCCAAGGCTGAGGAACTAGGTATTGTAATTTTCTTGCACCCAGTGGGAACAACGCAAGCCGATCGCTATGTGAATCACTATTTCAATAATGTGATTGGTAACCCAATCGATACCACCATTGCATTAAGCCATTTGATTTTTGATGGTGTGATGGCAAGACATCCAAAACTAAAAGTGGTGGCTCCCCATGGTGGCGGCTACTTAGCTCACTATTGGGCTCGTATGGATCATGCATGGCGCGCACGGCCTGATTGCAGGACCGTCATTAAGAAAAAGCCTTCAGACTATTTGAAGAAAATGTATTTTGATACCATCACATTTGATCCAACGATGCTCGGCCACATGGTTGAGCAGTATGGTGCTGATCATGTACTGCTAGGCACCGATTACCCTTACGACATGGGTGAGGTTGATCCACTCGGCTTGATTCGCTCTGTTAAGAAACTCAGCAAAGATCAACGCCAACAAATTGAAGGCTTAAACGCAGCTAAATTACTCAAAATTAAACTGTAATGTTGAGTTAAACCCTGTTAGTGGCCCAATCAAGCATTTGGCTACTAACAGCGGATCGCACTATCCTCGATATCTCTCGCACTGCTGGCAAATGCGCATTATCAGTTCGTGAGGCGAGCACCAATTCCCGATGAAGACCATCGACCTCTAATGTCAGCGCATCTAGCTCATTTTTATTGAGCTCATCAAAGAATGCAGTAGATGGGGCAATCGTCACACCCTCGCCCGCCTTCACCAAACTCCGAATGGTTTCAATCGATTCAATCTCAGCAACCACGTTCAATTTCAATTTTTTTCTAGCCTGAAAACGATCAACAAGGAATAGCATACCGGGTGTCAGTATCAGGGGCATTTTTTCTAGCACCTCTAAATCGGTTGCGCGACCCTTGGGTAGTTGGTTGGCAATGCCAATGAGACACAATGGCTCTGTAATTAAGGGTGTTAAATGTAACTTGTATGAAGGCAATGGGTTAGTCAATATGGCCATGTCTAATACACCGGTCAGCAAGGAATCATATAAACGAATACTGCGGCCTTCGATCAGCTTCAGATTGATATCTGGTAATTCTTGTAAAGAGTCTGCCACCACCCTAGGCATCAAGATAGTCGAGATAGTTGGACTAGCACCAAAAACCAGGGATCCTGCAGGCTTTAAGCCTTGGCCCGTAATTTCATGTTTGGCTTGAGCCACTTCAGCTACGATGCGGTTGGCATACTCCAAAAACTCTCTGCCCGATGCAGTTAACTGGACCCCACGTGCTAGGCGGTTCAATAAAGTCGTATTAAGCTCTTCCTCTAATTGCTTAATATGCCTCGTCAGGGCTGGCTGAGCTATCCCTAGCTTTTTGGCTGCGCCTGAGATATTCCCCAACTCAGCTATGGCAACAAAGTACTTAATGCTGCGTAATTCCATCTTTTAAACCCCAGATTTTGGTTACCCATAACAATTTGTTATAGCTTAACCTATAAAAAAGGTATTTGTATAGTCCTGAGGAATGGATTCAAATAGCTCCATAACAAAATAATACAAATAACATTTCGTGGAGGAGACACCCATGCTGAGCTTTCATAAGCTAATGGCAACATTTGTTATGTTTTTGGGTACTAGCGGCATAAGCTGGGCTCAAACCTCAGGGAACTACCCCAATCGCCCCATCACCGTGGTTGTTCCGATGTCGGCAGGAGGCACTGCTGACTTAATCGCCCGCAACCTTGCTCCTATTTTGACTGAAAAATTAGGGCAAAGTGTTGTGATTGATAATCGCGTTGGTGCAAATGGGGCGATCGGGGAAGAATACTTTTCTCGCGCTAAACCAGATGGCTATACGTTAATGATTGAGTCGACCTCAGTAGTGACGAATCCTTGGATGAGCACGCTGACTTACGATGCTAAGAAAGCCTTCATTCCGGTTATTCAGATTGCATCGGTGCCCTTAGTTCTAGTTGTCAACACTAGCAAGGTGAACTCACAAACTACCAAGGAATTTATTGCTTTAGCCAAGAAAAATCCGGGTCAACTGAATTACGCCTCTTGGGGTAATGGTGGTATCGGACATTTTGGTGGCGAGATTTTTAAAAACGTCACTAAGACTGATATTGCGCATGTACCCTATAAATCGACAGCTCAAGCCTTAAGTGATACTTTGGCAGGTCAAGTAGATGCAATGTTCCCTACTCTACCCTTAGCCATGCAACATCTAGGCGGAGGCAAGATCCGAGCATTAGCACTTACCTCCTCAGTAAGATCGCCAATGGCTCCTGATCTTCCCACTATGGCAGAAGCAGGTGCGCCTGGTGTCGAGGTTGAAACTTGGTTTGGCATTTTCTTGCCGACTGGCACTCCTGCAGACATCATCAACAAAATAAATCAAACTACGCAAGCGATTCTGACAAGCCCAAGCTTTAAAGCACAATTTGAAAAGCAAGGCTTTAGAGTGATTGGTGGCACACAAGCAGAATTTTCAAAGTTTTATTTTGCTGAAATGGAACGCTATGGTCGTGTTGTAAAAGAAGCCAACCTCAAATCAGGCGATTGAATGAATCCTAATCAAATTTTTGCCAATGATTCAGTTGAGGAGGTTATTTCTAAGACAGGTATAGCTCGAGCTTGGCTCAATACCGATGGCGAAGATCTCAGCATCAAACTAGATGCTATTACCCTCAAAATCAGTGCTCACATCCCTGGTGACTCACCAGCTGTTAAAGATGTATTTGAGCCTGCATTTAAGAGGCTGATTGCCATGACCAAAGGAGCCGTAAAGGTCGAGGGTTATTGGGGCGGTAGCCTTCACAAAGAGCGTGATGGCATAGAAGCATTGATTAGTGGAAAAACCGATATGTGCCCCGTATATTCAGCATGGGATGCATCTGCCTTTCCTGCTGCACAGAGCCTTAGCCTCCCCTTTATTTTTCCAAGTGCTGAGGTTGCAACAGCCGTTTCGGAAGAGTTGTATCACGATTACTTCAAGCATGACTTTGAAAAATGCCAGATTCTGATGGGTCGTTTGGTAGCGACCAGTGAATATAATTTATTTAGTCGCCAACCGATATCCTGTCTCGCAGATCTACAAGGTAAAAAAATTGCCTGTAGCGATGGCATGGAATTTGATATTTACACAACGCTTGGAGCTATACCAAGGGGATGCAGCACACCTGAAGCTAAAAAGCGTTTTGCCAATCAAGAAGTTGAAGCGGTTTCTATTTCTGATAGCGCTGCGCATACTGCAGGAATCTATAAAGATGCCCAATACCGAACCTCTGCAAATTTAGTCAGGGTTAATTTAGAGTACGGGCTCTCACACCATTTCTGGAATAAGCTCTCCCCCGAATTAAAGCTGATAGTCAATCAGTGGCTCAGAGGTCTTGCTCAAGCAGGTGCCCAACTCTTTTATGGTCTAGCTGGGGCAAGAGCTCGTTTAGCCTTTAAAGAATCAGGTATGACATTCATCGACATCTCCGGTGATGAGATTAATCAATGGAAAAATAAACTGGCAGGTGTTGAAGCCAGTTTTTGTCAGCGAATGGAGTCTCTTTCATATCCTGCCACAGCCATGATCAAAGCTATTGATGACTCGAGTAAAAAATATTCCAAACTATCTGCAGATGAGCTCATGAACCAATCTCTAGAAAATCCCTTCACCAACATTACACCGCTGAATTAAATGATGGGCGATACTACAAAAATTGGTATTGTTGGCTTAGGTCTGATGGGTCAAGCTTTTGCAAAAAGACTGGAATCCCATCACCTTTCAATCTTGGGTTTTGATATCAATGAGGAACGTTGCGCTGAGTTTGGGGCATTAAAAACCTGCAAAACACCAAACGAATTAGCGAAACAGTGTAAAACCGTCATCCTCTGTTTATTCGATGGCAAGCAAATCAAGAGCCTGCTTCTGGGTCCAAATGGATTGTTGAAGGATGCGGATCGTATTACAGACAAGTTGATTTGTACCAGCACCTGCGAGCCTGATGAAATCATTGAGATCGCAGAGGCCTGTGAGCAATACGGCGTGCGCTTTCTGGAAATGCCAATCTCTGGCACTAGTAAGCAAGTCAGTAATGGCGACTCATTAGGCTTAATGGGGGGTGATGAAGGCCTCATCGAGGAATTAGCGCCCATCCTGAGCGCCATGTGTGAAAAGAAAATGCATGTGGGCCCTATTGGAACGGCTAGCAAGTCTAAATTAGCAGTCAATTTAGTCCTAGGATTACATAGAGCCGCACTTGCAGAGGGCTTAGTCTTTGGGAGTCGCATTGGCTTAGATCCTAATAAACTACTGGAGCTTTTACAAAACTCAGCAGCAGCCTCTAGTGTGATGAAGATCAAAGGCCCGCTAATGGCCAACCAAGATTACGATAACCCACAAAGTCGTGT
This sequence comes from uncultured beta proteobacterium, assembly GCA_903845455.1. Taxonomy (GTDB): domain Bacteria; phylum Pseudomonadota; class Gammaproteobacteria; order Burkholderiales; family Burkholderiaceae; genus Polynucleobacter. The sequence goes on from CAIMXN010000065.1 coordinate 8,999, forward strand.
AGATCAGAGCTTAAAGGATTTTGGCCTGATACAAAAATTGGCTCATCAAGCAAAGCAAGCTCTCCCCTTCGCTACTCAATATATCGCACTACTAGAATCATGTATTAATGCGGGTGAAGGCAAAAAAGATAACGCTATTATTGCTGAAGCAATCCGTCGAACTGAAATGAAATAGAAATGACTCCAACAAACATACGCTATGCCAATGCCTTTGCCTTAAAGGTTCCCCTCATCAAGCCGATGTTAATGGCTGGCACACGCATTACCCATGCTGAAACACTGATTGTTAGAATTGAGGCTAACAATGGTGTGATTGGCTGGGGAGAAACCACAGCAGCTCCAAGTCATGGTGGACAGAGTCTCGAAGAAATGCACCGCATGTTTGCTGTTGACCTCAGAGAGAAGCTTATTGGGAAAGACATTCTCAAGCTATCCGGCATTACCCAAGAACTCGGCTTGCGTTACCCTAAAGCGAGTGGCGCTATAGCTGCCATTGATATCGCCTTATATGACGCTCTTGGAAAACACCTCCATATTCCCGCATATACCTTGATGGGCGGCAAGAAGCGGGATGAAATCGCCCCGCTCTATTTAGTGGGTACAAATACGGTTGAGTCTGATATTGCTGATGCCAAGAAATATTTTAGTCAAGGCTATCGGTTTTTCAAACTCAAGCTTGCCGTTAAAACTCCTGAGGAAGATATTCAGTCTGCCCTTGGTATCAGAGCAGCCATCGGCCCCGAAGCAAAAATTTGTGCTGATGCAAATACCGGCTATTCAACCGAGGTAGCGGTAGCGTTTTTACAAAAAACTCAAGATGCCCACATTGAATTTTTGGAGCAACCACTTGCAAAAGACAATCTAGATGGACTTGAAAAAATCTGTAGCCTTAAGATAGCGCCTATTGGTCTAGATGAATCGATCACCAGCGTTCAAGACATCATCAAGTACACCCGCTATGGGATTTCAGGGGTCTCTCTCAAGACTTTGAAGCTAGGCGGCATTACAGGGGTTTTACGAAGTGCCAATATTTGCGAAGCCTTTAATTTAGAAATTAATCTCGCTGGAAAGATTGCTGAAACATCAATAGCATCAGCCGCTGTTCTTCATTTGAGTGCCGCCTTAAATCATGTGAGTTGGGGCGTTAGTCCAAGCCATCTCTACCTATCTGAAGATGTAGTGACTGCACCACCACAGCCAATAAATGGCATGTATACCATTTCGAATGGTCCTGGTCTAGGCGTTGATGTCGACGAAGCGCAACTAAAACGTTTCCATATTCCAGGATAAATAGCGAATGAATAAGCAGGTAAAAGTAGCATTAATTGGATTTGGTTGGTGGGGAAAAAATCTGGCTAAGGCCATAGAAGACTCCTCCCAAATTCATCTTGAGATGATTGTTAGTAAAGAGCTGGAAGATGCCCAAGCTTATGCTCAAGCTCATCAGATTAAAGTCAGTGATAAATTTGCAGATGCGCTATCCAACCCCGCAATTGAAGCAATTATTTTAGCCACACCTCATTCGCTTCATGCTGAGCAAATTATTGCTGCCGCCAATGCCGGAAAACATATTTTTTGTGAAAAGCCCCTAGCCCTCACACACCATGATGCAAAAATGGCAATTGCAGCATGCGCTAAAAATAGCGTTGTGTTGGGAGTCGGTCAAAATAAACGGTTTTGGCCTTCAATGCAAAAATTACGAGAAGTGGTTGCGACTGGCGCTCTTGGAAACATGATGCATATTGAAGGTCACTATAGCAATGAACATTCCACTAAATTCTTTTCTGAATGGCGTGATAAACCGACCGAGTCGCCTGCAGGCGGTTTAACCGGAACTGGTATTCATATCATTGATGCCTTAGTGAATTTAGCCGGCAATGCCAGTGAAGTCTCGGCCCATGTAGCTAGCTTTAGGTCAGGCAAAGATCCGCGCGATGCAAGCTCGGTCAATGTGCGTTTTGATAATGGCATTAGTGCCTACTTTGCCATGATCAGGGCCACCCCTATTTTTTGGCGCGTTCATGTATTCGGTGATGCGGGGTCTGTAGAGGCCATAGGCGAAACAGAATGCATTCTCAGACTGAATGGTGGTCGCATGGAGCGCTATACCTTTCCAGCGATCGATTCCATTAAATATGAATTAGAGGCTTTTGCCACTGCAGTATCAACAAACAACGGCACACCTTATCCCATTAGTACTGTAGAGATGAGTCAAACGATTGCGCTATTTGAAGCGATTGTCCAGTCGGTTACCGAGCACTCGACTGTAAAGGTCTCCAAATGACTCTCAAAATAGATTAATCTATAAAAATAAGGGTTTCTAACTAGTCACATCAATTTAGATATAAGGTAATCTTTTACAGTTGTATCCTACTACTATTCCAATAAATTAAAGAGACTATGAACAAAATATTACTGAGGGCTTTATCGCTCGCATTGTTTAGTGCCTTTGCTGCAAAGGCTGGTTACGCTGCCGATCCAGCGCCAATAAAAGTCGGCATCTTACTGCCTTTAACGGGCACTTTTGCCGCTGTGGCTGAGACACAACGTGATGGCGCATTGCTAGCAATCGATGTCATCAATAAGCGTGGTGGCTTGAACATGCCTAATGGCAAAGTTAAGGTTGAAGGTGTGGTTGCCGATGACGAAGCCAAACAAGACGTCGGCGTTCGTCGCTACCGTTATATGGTTGATGAAGGCGTTAAAGGACTAGGTGGTCAAACCTTTGCACCGCTAGCTTATGCCATTAATGCGATGGTTCATAAAGACCCATTGCCCTACTTCCCAGTATGCGTAATGGCAAAAGAAGCTTTTGAAAAAGGTAAGCTCTCTCCAACGACATTTGCAACGGCCTACAGCCCATGGACTGTTGGTTACATGGCTGGCCAAGCAGCAGTGAAAACTTTAGGCAAGAAAAAGATTTTCTTCCTAGCTCGTGCCGACAGTTTTGGCTGGGATATTCGTGATGGCGTATATGCTGCTGCTAAAGAGTATGGTGCTGAAATCGTTGGTTACGATGAGCTATCTCTTGGTACAGCTGACTACACCACCGTTTTGCAGAAAGTAAAAGCGGCTAAGCCAGATGTCTTCATTGCATCTCAATTTGCTGCTGATGCAGTTGCACTCTTAAAACAGGCCAATCAAATGGGTCTGAATAAAGATATGACCATCTTCAATGCATTTATCACGAATACAGTTGCCAAAGGCCTACCGCCAGAAGCGCTGGAAGGTGTTTATGCAATGCACTACTTCTACTATGACCTGGATAACTTCCCAGATAAAGAAGTGGCTAAGAGTGCCAAAGAATTTACAAACCTCTATAGTGCAAAGTATGGTCGTCCACCAGATGCCTATGCTGCTATTGCATATATTGCGTATCTAGAAATGTTCAGAGGTTTCGAATTATCAAAATCTTTCGATCCAATGAAATCATCGGCAGCCATTCTCGCTAATGGCGGAAACTTTAATACCAATGTTAAAGGTCCTGCACAATGGCGTGAAGACCATGCTGCTGAATATAAATACGCAGCCTTCTTAGTTAAAGGAAAAGGCGCTAAAGAGCAAAAAAATGAATGGGATTTATTCTCTGTCATTGGCTCTGCTGGTGGTAATCAAGTAATGCCATCGTTGAAGTCTTTAGGTTACTAATACCTTAATACCATCCCCCGCTCTTATACGCGGGGGATTTCTTGATATAGAACTTCATGAGTAATGTGATATTGCAAGCACAAGGCGTTACCAAGCGCTTTGGAAATCTTGTGGCTGTAAATAGTGTCGACTTCACGGTAAAAGAGTTTGAAGTGGTTGGCATTCTCGGTTCAAATGGAGCAGGTAAAACAACCTTTTTTAATCTCCTAACAGGCCTCTTCTTTCCGGACGAAGGTGTTATTACCTATAGAGGGGTTGATATCACGAAGATGTCAGCTCAAGATCGTGTTGAAAAAGGGCTCACTAGGACATTTCAGCTCACATCAACCTTTGATAATTTAACCGTCACCGACAATCTTTTGCTGGTCTACTTCCGCAAGAATCACGCCTCATCGATTAAAGATTTATTGCTGACAACACGTAAATCCCATTATCAAAATCCTAAGATTTTAGCTATTCTTGCGACCTTCAATTTAGAGTACGTGAAGGATAAATTGGTGCAGCACCTCAGCCTTGGTGAAAAACGCCGCTTAGAAATTGCCATGGCCGTCCTTGCAGAACCCAGAGTTCTGCTGCTAGATGAACCTCTGGCTGGCCTTGCTGAATCCGAAATTAAAGGTGTGCTGGATGTATTGCGCCAGCACATTGGCAAACAAACCATCATCTTGGTTGAGCACAAAATTTCCCATATTGAAAACTTTGTTGAGCGCTTGATTGTGATGCACGAAGGTCGTGTGATTGCCGAAGGCGGGTATGAGGAGTGCCTTAATCATCCTGAGGTGAGAAGAAGCTACTGGCAAATTGAATCTGAAGATGGTGTAGATAATGAATAATCCTACAACCTTAGAAGTGATTGGATTAAATGCAGCTTATGGCGAATCAAAAGTCCTTTTTGATATCAATATCAAGTTGTATCCAAATGAGATAGTCGCCTGTGTTGGACGCAATGGCTCGGGTAAAACCACCCTGCTCAAAACCATCTCTGGGTTTTTGCATCCTAGCTCTGGTGAAATCAAAAGCATAGATCGCAACCTTATTGGTTTGAGACCATATCAAATTGCACAGTCTGGGGTGAAGTATGTACCTCAAGACAAAAAAGTATTCTCAGATCTCACTGTTCGTGAAAACTTAGAGTTGGGTAGTTATGCTAGCAATGATTACAACTGGGATCCTGTATTTGATTATTTTCCAAAGTTAAAAATCCTGATTGACCGTAAAGCAGGTTTTTTAAGTGGTGGCGAGAGACAAATGCTGATGATTGGTCGAGCTATTCTAGGTGCACCTGAAGTCCTTCTGATTGATGAACCAACAGAAGGTTTAGCACCAAGCATTGTTACCCACTTGCGCCATGTCTTTACCGATCTCAGTAAAAAAGCATCCCTTATCATCGTCGAGCAAAATCTACCCCTTGTCTGCGCTATCTCTAATCGAGTCTACGCAATTAGGGAGGGCCATGTTGTTGCCGAACTGAGCACGCGCGATGAGATTAACCCCAATAATTGTGAGCAGTACCTCTAGAGGATCTTTAATGTTAGATACATGGCGCTGGTGGCGCGGAATACTCATCGCATTTGGTCTAGTGGCTATTAGCAGGCTATTTGTTCCGCTGCCATTTTTAAATGAAGTACTCATCTTTTCCATTTATACAATTGGCTGTAATTTTTTACTGGGCAAAGTTGGCTTTATCTCATTTGGGCAGCCCGCCTATTTAGCTATTGGAGCCTATGGCACCGCCTTTTACTTGTTTTATTTTGGCACCAATCCCTACATTGGCATTCTTGTTGGTCTCGCAAGCGGGCTAATTTTTTCAACCTTAGTTGCCCCGATGTTTGTTCGACTACGGAGTGACTATTTTGCACTCGTCAATTTGGCTCTAGCGGTCATTATTTTTTATATGATGCAAAAAGTGTTTGCTGGCATTACCAAGGGAGACAATGGTTTATGGTTCCTAGCCAGTATTGCCTCAACCCCAATATTGGATCTTACCAAGCCGAGTGACTTTTTTACCTTCAGCTTATTGGTAGCAATTGCATTATGGGCTTTCTATAAATATATTGACGATACTATTTTTGGCGCATGCTGTTTAGCTACCAAAATCAATGAGACCAAACTGCAATTCTTGGGTTACAGTAATTTCCGCATACGCCTTATTGCTTTTGTGATTGCCAATACCAGCACTGCCCTTGCTGGCTCTCTCTATGCTGTTTACCTGGGTTCTGTTAGCCCTGAAATTACGAGTCCGGCAAGAGCGGCTGACCCAGTTGTGGTCACTATTCTTGGTGGTGTCGGCAGCCTCTTTGGTCCGCTGGTAGGCACTATTGCCTATACAGGTCTGCGTGACGTGATTAGTAAATTCATCGGCAATTGGGAATTTTTTATTGGTGCTATTTTGGTTATTATTATGCTCACCAACTCAAGTGGTCTATACGGTAGTGCTGAAGCTCTGCTTAAAAAGCTGGTAAATAAACTAAAGTTGCCAGCAGAAAAACAAGGGCTTAAATAATGGATGGTCAATTACTTGTATCGGGCATTATCTTTGGCTTTAGCTTAGCCAGTATTTACTTTTTGATCTCCATTGGTCTATCGCTTTGCTTTGGCCTCATGCGCATCATCAGCCTAGATCAGTTGCTGTATTACTCATTCGGTGCCTATATCACCTATACCGTTACTACCATCACTGGCAGCTTCTGGCTGGGAGTGCTATGTGGTGTCGTTGTGGGCGGTCTACTTGCATTTTTTGTTGAGCGGGTCATCTTCAGAAGAATCTATGAACGTGAGCTAACTTTCAGCATGATTACCTCCTTTGGCGTGCTACTCGGCGGGATTGGGCTGATCAAGTTCATCTGGGGTGTTGTTCCCCGCCCTGTCAAAACACCATTTACAGATCAAATTGTTTTAATTGGCACAGAAATTCCCGCCTATCGTTTGCTGGTGATCTTGATAGCGGGACTGGTTTACTTGGGTATCTGGCTATTCTTAAACAAAACGATTATTGGCAAAGCTATTCGGGCTGGTATTGAGGATATGAATCACGTTGAAGGCTTGGGCATTAATGTCACAAGACTCTTTACCATTACCTTTGTACTGGCTGCATCTCTCTCGGCCCTCGGTGGAGCGCTTTATGCTCCGCTCATCATTGTTGATCCAAGTATGGGTCTTGAGGTGCTCGCCTTCGCATTTATGGTGGTCATCATTGGCGGTCTAGGCAGTATCAAGGGGACTTTGATTTCGGCGATCATTGTTGGTCAAGTAGTATCCATCGGCTCCTTGATTTACGCCCCACTTGCTATCATGGCCCCCTTTGCCATGATGCTGGTCATCCTACTGATTAAGCCAACGGGATTGTTTGGAAGCAAGCTCACAAAGTAAGGCTAGAAGCTAGCCTTACTTTTTTAACTAGTAGAGCCAGCATCTGTCCAGCTTGCTACGCGACCAGCGCTTACTGCCTCTTGCGCAGAGAAGTTAAGCTCAACCTTAATGCCGTTGATGGGTTCACGCATAAATAATTGATAGAGCTGTGAGTTATGAGCCTTACGCTCACTGAACTCGACGCAATTATCTGTAAGGCGCTTAACAAACTCATTAATGCCATCGCAGTTAAAGCACACATGGTCAATGCGAGCAGAACCTAGAGCGCCGGCTGCAGAATAGTCTTGACTGGCTTGATCGCCGGGCGTTTTCAAATAGGTATCTTGGTGCTCTGAAAACTTTGCCTTGCCGATATGCACTACATCCTGATTACCAATATACAACCAATACACCGGAAAGCCAAAATCTGGATGATCACCACTTCTAAACCCCAGGTTAGTACAAAACCAGTCTCTTGTACCCTCGGGGTCATGAGTGAGGATCAGGATATGCTCCATAAACTTTAGACCCATTTTCTTTACCTTTTCTTTTTATTCTGAATCAATTTTTTGGAGCCGGCACTTGAGTGCGATACCAATCTGAAATCCACTCACCCGTCTTAATCAAAACGCCTTCTTTTTTCTGCATATGGTCAAGTAACTTTTCAAAATAGCCAATACGGTGTGGTGCGCCAGTAATATAAGGATGCACGCTGAGCGCCATCACACGCGGAATGCTTGCACTCTCAGACCATAAGCGCTCAAATTGATCTATACCTCGAGTCAACATCTCCTCAGCACGATTGCTCTGCAACAACATCATCGGAATGTCATTCATTTCAACGGTATAAGGAACCGATAACACTGGTTTTGGATTGGCTTTAATCCATACCGGCTGATCATCCAATACCCAATCAGCTACATACTCAATTCCGGCTTTAGATAAGCAGTCAATCGTCGTATCGTTTTCGGTTAAGCCTGGGCTCTCCCAACCCACTGGAGCCTTACCGCTAAATTTCTTGATCGCTTCAACAGTTTGCTCAATTGCCTCAAGTTGATTTGGCAATTTATGCATAGGGCCCTGAACATAGCCATGCCCCATCATCTCCCAGCCTTTATTTAAGCCAGCCTCAGCAACGCGGGGATATGAAGTACAAACAATGCCATTAGTAGCCAGGGTTGGCACAATATTGCGTTGATTAAGGGCATCAAAGATGCGCCAAAAACCCACCCGCATTCCGTATTCATGCCAAGCCCAATTGGGAAGGTCAGGTTGCAGCGGTTGACCCATGGGTGGTGACAGCACCGTTCTGGGCATTGGATTCTCCATTGACCAGTGCTCTATATTGACAATTAACCAAACCACCATCCTGGCCGATTCTGGCAGGACTAATTTAGGTCTATCCACTATTGCAGAAAAGGGGACGCGAGCACTCAGCAATTCATTCATTTATGTCTCTTTTAGTATGGTTTAATAAAATAAATCAGTTTTTTAGTTATGTCATATTACCTTCCGACCAATTCAATGTAAACCGTGAATATACAAAGTCTATCGAATATTTTTGAGCGTGATACAGTCGCCGCTTTTTGCAAACATGCCCCCGTACACATTGAGGCAAGCAAAGCCGGTCTGCTTAACGGATTATCTTATGGCCTTAAGGATATATACGATATTGCAGGCGTTCCAACCGGCTTTGGCAGCCCAGCTTGGCTCAATAGCCACCCTATTCCAACGATTAGCGCTGCGTTTATCCAGACCCTTTGCAATGCTGGGGCAACACTGCTGGGTAAGACCCATACTGATGAATTAACTTACAGCATTTTGGGTATCAATGCGCATCATGGGACGCCGATCAATAGTGCTTCACCAGAACGCGTTCCAGGCGGCTCCTCTAGTGGGTCTGCTGCTGCAGTGGCTGCTGGGTTAGTAGACTTTGCCATTGGCTCAGACACTGGCGGCTCTGTCAGAGCGCCAGCCAGTTTTTGCGGCATCTACGGCATCAGAACAACGCATGGTCGCATTTCCTTGGCTAATGCAAGACCATTAGCCAAAAGTTTTGACGCTTTCGGATGGTTTGCGCAGAGCCCCAAAATACTTAGACAAGTTGGAGAAGTACTATTACATGAACAAGTGGCCAGTATTCATAAAAAACCTCAATTTTTTATCCTCAAAGAAGCCTTTGACCTGATCCCTGAAGCTATTGCACATACCCTTAAAGAAACCATAGCCAAGCATTTTGATTCTTCAGTACAAGAAATATCCATTGCACCTGAAAAGCTTTCTGATTGGGCAGAGACCTTTCGCATTGTTCAAGCCTCTGAAATATGGCAAGAACATGGGCAATGGGCGCAGCAGCATCTTCATGCGTTTGGGCCTGGCATCAAGGAGCGTTTTAAAATCGCTCAATTATTGGATCCTATTGCGGTTCAATCTGCCATCCAGAATAAGAATCGCATTACCCATTACATCAGGGGATTAATCAGCGCATTGGGTGATAGCCAAACTGAGGCGATTCTAGTATTGCCAAGCACAGGCTGCATTGCTCCACTCTTGAATTCAAGTTCTAGTGAATTAGAACAAGTGCGAAAACACCTTTTTCAGCTAATGTGCATTGCTGGCTTGGGTGGCTTACCGCAAATCAATTTACCACTATGCAAATATGAAGGAGCTCCGCTAGGGCTCTCCCTCATCGGCAATGCTAACGAAGATTTGTTATTACTAAATATTGCTGATGAAATGGCAAAGTCTTAATCTGGTGCTGCACCTGATTCTTTGACTACAACACTCCACTTCTTCAACTCACTAGAGACGAAATTTTTCGCATCTGCAGGAGATTGACTTAAGGTAATATTGGCGCCACCGTTCACGATGCGTTCTGCAATATCTGGCATCGTTAATGACTTAGTCAGCGCATCGAATAATTTATTCACTATTTCTGGTGGAGTGCCTACTGGCGCCATCATCATCTGCCAAGAGCCTGCTTTATAGTCGGGATATCC
>CAIMXN010000066.1 GCA_903845455.1 uncultured beta proteobacterium
GATCAAGCTCCGACAAAAGACCAGATTTTGCTTTAAGACCCTTACCACCTGAAAATTCATCCAAGTCAGCCTTGGCATAAGCCAAAACTAAGCAGTCGGTATTTTGACTGAGTAAGCTAGTTAGGCTGGATTTAAGCTGTTTTGGGCTGCGCAGGTCTGCTTGCGAGAAAATCTTAGTGCTAAATTGAATGGTCATAATTTATTACAGTATTTTTAAGTCGATTCAAGGGGGTTAATGGGGTTTTATCCATTATCCTCCGACATAAGGATAAGCTCCTGAAGCAACCCACTACCTACAATATTACCCACCATCGAGCCATAGCAAGCCTAAGAATCCATGATCTTTAAACAAGCTCTCCACCGTGAACTCAGTTTTACTACTGGTGGCGTATTTTTGGTCTTGGTAACCATCATGATCACCACTTTGGTGATTCGCATCTTAGGATTTGCGGCCAACGGTTCTGTCAACCCAAAGGATGCCTTGGTACTCATCACCTTAGCTACTCTAGGATATATGGCTGTGCTCCTGACAGTTTCTCTATTTGTGGCTGTATTAATTGTGCTGGTGCGCTGGTATAAAGATTCCGAGATGATTGTCTGGTTTGCAAGCGGTCTGAGCATTACCAACCTCATTGCCCCCATTCTTCGATTTGCAGCACCACTCATCGTCATCATTGCTCTGTTAGCCCTCTTTGTTTGGCCTTGGGCTAATCGTGAATCCACCCTCATTAGTCAGCGTTTTCAGCAGCGCGATGATGTCTCAATGGTGACAGCGGGTCAGTTTAAGGAATCTGCAAAAGCAGAACGCGTCTTTTTTATCGAAGAGTTAGATATCGATAAAAGTGAAGTAAAAAATATCTTCGTTGCCGACTCTAAAAACGGACGTCTCAATATCGCTGTTGCGGCTACTGGCTTCATTCAAAACTCCGAAGATGGTGAAAAATCGATCATCCTAAATCATGGGCGACGCTATGAAGGCGAGCCTACTCAACCAGACTTTCGGATTTTGGAGTTTGATGAATATGCCACCAAAATTCATAGCAAAGAGGCCTTGGCGCCGCCACCGCGAGACCGAGAAAAATCCATTCGAGAGTTGCTCGAGGATGCCAATCCAGTTGCAAGCAATGCCAACCGTGCTGAGTTGCTTTGGCGTATTGGTCTTCCTTTAATGGCGCTAGGCCTAGTACTAATGGCAATCCCCCTGGCGTATGTCAACCCAAGGCTTGGTAATTACACTGCTATGTTCTATGCGGTGTTGATTTATCTAATTTATAGCAACCTCTTAAATCTGACTCAGAATTTTGTCTCACAAGGAAAAATCAATGTCTTCATTGGTATTTGGCCCATTCATTTGTTGGCACTCATGATTGCCATTGCACTGATTCGCAATCGCATCAACCCCTCTTTAAAATGGTGGCGACGCCAATTGCCTGCATCACTATCTAATAAATGAAATTACTCTTTCCTTACATCTACGAGCGCTATTTAGCCAAACAAATTTATGTCGCTTTTGGCTTTATCTTATTTGCTCTAGTAGCGCTGTTTTTATTCTTTGACATCCTCAGTGAATTAGGCTCAGTAAATGGGCAATACACCTTGGCGCTCGCCCTATTGCATGTGCTTTTGAAGGCTCCGAGCCGGATTTCGGAAATTATTCCGATCGCAGGATTGATTGGCAGTATCTATGTATTTGCCATGCTGGCTAGTCAATCAGAATTTACTATTTTGCGGATTGCTGGCCTAGATGTAAAACGTGGTCTTACAACGCTTGCCAAAATCTCCCTACCTTTAATTATATTCACGCTCGTCATGAGTGAGTGGCTTGGCCCGTACGCTGAATCGGTTTCAGAGCAGGTACGTATGAAAGCCTTAGGGTCATCCTATGAATCGCAATTTCGGACAGGGATTTGGGTCAAAGATCGTCTACGCGATGAAGATGGTAGCGGACCAATCAGGCCGGGCGTTCGTTATGTGAATGTCGGCAAGGTTGATAAAGATAATGGTATTAAAAATATCCGCATGTATGAATTTGATGATGCGTACCGACTGCTCTCTATCCGTAGTGCTGCATCTGGTCGCTTTGATCATACGGGTGTTTGGGTTTTGGATGATGTCACTGAAACGCGTTTTAAAGAAACGAAACAAACTGACCCGCTCAACGCAGTGTATTCAGCGCAAACTTTGATACACCCCTTGGTTAGCCTTGAATCTGAAGTAACCCCCCAAATTTTGAGCGTACTCCTAGTGAGCCCAGAAAAGATGTCGATCTTTAGCTTGGGTCAATTCATTACTCACCTTGAAAGTAATAAGCAAGATACGCAACGACATTCGATCGCCTTTTGGAAAAAAGTCATCTACCCCTTTACCATTTTTGTGATGCTGACCCTGGCCCTGCCTTTCGCATACCTGAAGGTTCGCGCTGGCAGTGTTGGCATCAAAGTATTTGGTGGAATCATGCTTGGCATGAGCTTCCAGCTTTTTAACTCCCTGTTCTCAAATGTAGGACTGCTAGGCTCATGGCCGACCTTACTGACTGCTCTCACTCCGCCTTTGCTTTACTTCTTTTTGGCCCTTCTAGGTCTCCGCTGGGTCTCTAAAGCTTAATATCTAAAATTCATTTAGAATTTGATTTCTATATCTTTGTAGATATATAAGGATAAATTCAATATGAACCTGCACCAATTTCGCTTTGTACGTGAAGCGGTTAGACAGAGCTTCAATCTGACTAATGCAGCCAAGGCTTTGTTTACCTCTCAGCCAGGTGTTTCTAAAGCTATTATTGAATTAGAGGATGAGCTTGGAGTTGAAATCTTTCGTCGGCATGGCAAGCGCATTCGCTCTTTAACAGAGCCGGGTAAACGCATCCTCATCTCGATCGAACGCATTCTGGACGAAGTAGAAACGCTCAAGCGCGTTGGCAAAGATTTTGCCAGCCAAGATCAAGGGAACTTTGTCATTGCAACAACGCATACTCAGGCGCGCTATGCCTTGCCAAAAGTGCTTACAGAATTTACCAAACGTTTTCCGAAGGTACGTGTCAGTATTCAGCAAGGTAGCCCAGGTCAAATTGCTGAACTACTCACCCATGATCGTGCCGATATAGCCATCGCCACTGAGGGTATTGCTAATACCCCAGGCGTGCTTGCCTTGCCTGGCTATCAGTGGCAACACGTCGTAATGGTGCCTCTCAGTCATCCCTTACTGAATCAAGCGGCTATCACTTTGGAAGAACTGGTTAAGTACCCCATCATCACTTATGACAAGGCATTTGCAGGGCGCAGCAAAATTGATGCTGCTTTTGCACAGCGTAATTTAACGCCGGATATTATTTTGGAAGCAATTGATGCTGATGTGATTAAAACCTATGTTGAAACTGGCATGGGTGTGGGTATTGTTGCAGGCTTAGCGTATGACCCTGATCGAGATCGCAATCTGAAAGTGATTCAAGTAAGCCATTTATTTGGCAACAATGTTACCCATCTTGGCGTAAAACAAGGCGCCTATCTCAGATCTTTTGTTTACACCTTTATTGAACTCTTCTCGCCGACCCTAACGCGAAAAATTGTTGAGCAGGCGATGGCAAGTGAATCAGATACTTATGAAATTTAACCAATAAATCACAAGCAATTAATAGTGATAGCGGCAAGCAATGATGACCAGCTGATCTTTTTCGAGCACATAAACAAGATGATTTAATTCATTGATCCGCCTAGACCATAGACCAGGCAAACTTTCCTTTAAAGCCTCTGGCTTACCCAGCCCAGCTTCAGGATCCCGCATTGCATCTTTAATCAGCAGATTAATCCGGTTTAAAGTTTTCTTGTCTTGCCCTAGCCAATATAGGTGATCAGACCAAGCAACTCCAGATTTGGTGCCTCGGGGCGGACTCGAACCGCCACGCCTTGCGGCACCGGATTTTGAGTCCGGCACGTCTACCAATTCCATCACCGAGGCAGGTGTTTGCAGTGGAAAAACTGCATTACTTACAGCTAAGAGGTGAGAGTGTAACA
>CAIMXN010000067.1 GCA_903845455.1 uncultured beta proteobacterium
CCAGTCAATAAAGAGTCTAAAAACTCTAAGATCGGTGGCGCAACAAGCTCATAACCATAGGATTGATACAAATCCAAAATAGCCCGACGCAGAGTCTCTACTTTACGAGCCTCGGCTGGTAATACATCAGCAATATCTTCAGGAAGTAACCAACGATTCATGATCTGAATTATTCACTTTCGCTTATTTTTTGTGTAAGAACTTAAAGAACTCACCATTGGGCTCAACCACCATAATGTCTTTCTTGTCCTTGAAAGAACTACGATAAGCCTCAAGACTTTGATAAAACTGTGCAAACTGCGGATCACGCCCAAAGGCTTCTGCATACAAAGCAGTCGCTTTGGCATCACCTGCACCCTTAATCTTTTGCGCATCCCGATAGGCTTCAGCCAAAATCGTATCGCGTTGACGTTCTGCATTGGCACGAATCTTGTCAGACTCAGCCGCGCCAGTAGAGCGTAACTCATTGGCTACACGCTTGCGCTCAGCTTCCATCCGGCGGTAAACCGAATCACTAATCTCCGCCAACAGGTCAACCCGCTTGAGGCGCACATCAACAATTTCTACGCCGATATCTGCTGCATCATCAGCGACCTTTTTACGAATGCCTTGCATCACCTGCTCACGCTGATCAGAAATCAATTCACGCACTGTGCGCTTGGTGAACTCTTCATTCAGAGCCGAACGAATTAATTGCGTTAAGCGATCTTCTGCCAAGCGCTCATCCCCTTTAAAGCTAATGAAAAATTTACGCGGATCAACAATACGCCATTTCACATAAGAATCTACTAACAAATTCTTTTTCTCAGCAGTGATAAAACGCTCTGCCTCTGGATTGTCGATCGTCAAAATACGATGATCGAAGAAACGCACATTCTCAAATGGTGCAGGATATTTAATTTGCAAACCTGGCTGTTCAATCACACGAACAATTTGTCCGAAAGAGAACACCACCGCAAATTTGCGTTGATCAACCACAAAGATACTGGATGAAAGAATGTAAACAAAAGCGATCAGGCCAACTAGCCCAGCAATCAGACGATTCAAGTTCATTATCTGGACTCCCGATCGCGACTACGCAAGCCATCGCGTTTATCACCTACGCCGCCGCTATTGATTACTGCGGGAGGGTTATTCATTGAGGAATTAGGAGAGTTTGTTATAGGACTGGGCGCAGGAGGATTACCGGTCGCGCCACCAACGGTAACTGATCCGGTTGGGGTAGTTTGATTGACTGAAGAGCCTGCTGCTTGAGCACTTTCAGCATTGACCTGTGCGACGATTTTATCCAGAGGGAGATACAACAAGCTATTGCTCTTGGTGGTATCGACCAGAATTTTGGTCACATTGTTATACATATCGCGCATCGTGTCGATATACATGCGGTCACGGGTGACTTGCGGTGACTTGGAGTACTCCACTAAGATTTGCTTAAAGCGATTAGCATCGCCATCTGCTGTGGCAACGACGCGGGACTTGTAACCTTCAGCTTCTTGTATCAAGCGAGCAGCCGTACCTTTAGCGCGTGGAATGATGTCATTGGCATAAGCCTGACCTTCACTTTTCAAACGCTCCTGATCTTGACCCGCTTTAACAGCATCATCAAAGGCTGCTTGCACTTGCTCTGGTGGTTGAACATTTTGGACAGTAACGCTAGTGACATAGATGCCTGACTTATAGCTATCCAGAATCTTCTGAATCGAGCTAGCTAAATCAATCGCAATTTTTTCGCGACCTTCATACAAGACAGTGTCCATCTTGCTACGGGCAACAATCTCACGAACTGCTGTCTCAGCTGCCTGTATGACTGCAGTATCGGGGTCGCGGTTATTAAATAAATAATCGGTTGGATCTTTTAAGCGGTACTGAACGGCAAAGCGCACGTCGATGATGTTCTCATCTTCGGTGAGCATCGAAGAATCTTTTTGATTGGTTGCCTTAATCAATACCGGGCGACCAACCTCAACTGAACGAACTCCCGAGAGATTAACAATCTCTTGTGCCTGAATTGGCCAAGGCATACGCCAGTTAATCCCCGGCTTGGCGGTGTAGTCATATTTTCCGAAAGTCAGAATCACTCCTGCCTGTCCTTCCTGGATGATAAAAAATCCGCTGCAAATCCAGACAAAGAACACCCCACCCGCAGCTAACAAAATACTCGCTTTAGAGCTAAAGGGATTGGTGAAGTTAAAGCTAGGGCCACTATTACTAGAACCGCCGCCGCCACTTCTGTTCACACGATCTTCAGGCTGTGGAATGTCAGTGCTATTGGGTTTGATACTCGGCTTGCTTGCTGTCGGGCCTGGATTTTGCTTGCCCCCAAAAATGCCAGCAATGCGATCATTAAAATCGCGCCACAATTGATCTAAATCTGGGGGACCATCTGACTTAGCAGGTTGCTTAGGCTGAGGACTCTGCGGTGCTTCTTGGGGACCTGGATCGACTTTGGGAGCTTGTTCACTACCCTGCTCACCTTTAGCATCTTTGGATCCATTGCTAGGATCAGTGACAGAAAACAGGCCAAGAAATTTACGCATCATGAGGTATGTATCTTCGATTCGGGATTGGATTAAATTCAGAAGACTCTGGTCGTTCGGGTAAAGGGGCTAAAAACTCATCAAGGGCCAATGGTTTCTTGGCTTTATTGTGCTCGACCCTTATTCTATCAGTCATTTGAGAGCATTCCGCTAGTGCTAGGCGGAGTAAATCGAGGCCCAAGCCAGTCTTGGCGGACAGGAAAATCTGCTGAGGCGTGCCCTGCGCATCCCGCTCCAAAAAGGCACCTTTTAGGAAGGTTTGAGGCATCTGATCAATCTTATTCATCACTTCAATACGGGGGATGTCATCCGCCCCGATTTCTCGTAAAACAGCCTCTACTTCGGCCTGCTGCTCCCGAGATACTGGGCTACAGGCATCAATCACATGCAAAATCAGGTCGGCATGGATGGTTTCATCCAAAGTCGCCCTAAAAGCCTCAACCAATTGGTGGGGTAATTCACGGATAAATCCAACGGTATCTGAGACCACAATCGAGCCTAGCCCTTCCAAATGGACTTTTCTGGAAGTGGTATCCAAAGTGGCAAATAACTGATCGGCAGCGTAAGCCCCTGCCTTAGTTAAGGTATTAAACAGCGTCGATTTACCCGCATTGGTGTATCCCACCAAGGAAACCGAGAAAACATCTTTACGGTTACGAGCCCGCCTTTGAGTTCTTTGCTGACGCTGAAGTTTGGCAAGCTCATTTTCTAAACGTTTCGCCTTGGTTGCCAAGATCCGGCGATCCAACTCCATCTGGGTTTCGCCAGGACCGCCACGCACACCGATACCACCGCGTTGACGCTCTAAGTGACTCCATGCCCTGACCAAACGCGACATTTGATATCTCACCTGCGCCAACTCTACCTGGGTCTTACCAATATGACTTTGGGCTCTTTGGCTAAAGATATCCAGAATCAAACCGGTGCGGTCCATCACATGAAAACCTAGTTGACGCTCTAAGTTTCTTTGTTGGGTTGGTGATAGCGGATGATTGAAGATGGCCAGTTCAGCACCTTGCTCTTCCATCACCCTCTTGACCTCATTGGCTTTGCCCGAGCCAATGAATAAAGCTGGATCTGTTTTACCTTTACGCGCGATCACACTAGCTGCAGGAATGGAACCAGCACTCTGGGCCAAAAGACTGAGCTCAGCCATACTGTCTGCAAAATCTTCGCGTCCGGTATCGACTCCCACCAGAACTGCGCGCGCTGCATCTACTCCGGTTTTATACAGGGCTAGCTTCTTCCATGCGGAACTCCACTGCGCGTGCTGGCACGATCGTGGAAATGGCGTGCTTATAAACCATTTGCGTCACCGTATTGCGCAAGAGCACAACATACTGATCGAATGATTCGATATTGCCCTGCAGCTTAATGCCATTGACGAGATAGATTGACACAGGTACATGCTCTTTACGCAAGGTATTGAGAAAGGGATCCTGCAGTAATTGGATTGTTTTGGTGTTCATAATGCTCCTTATTCGTTTTTTAGTTAGGGAGTCTTGCTTTTTTATTTAAATGAAATCTACTCTTTACGACTAATACTGAAATCTTATCTCACAACATTTCGCTTGGCTACTTTTTACCTTTTTTGCCTTTATCTGCATCAACATAGGGGTTTTTAGCGGTGTTCATCTGAATGCGTAATGGCGTGCCACGCAACTTGAAAACCTCCCTAAAGCGACCTTCCAAGTATCGCTTGTAGCTATCCGTCACACCACTTAATGAAGTACCGTGAATCACCACAATAGGGGGATTCATGCCCCCTTGGTGTGCATAGCGCAGTTTTGGACGACCCATCCCAACCCGTTTGGGCTGTTGATGCTCAATGGCCTCCTGCAAAATGCGGGTTAAACGTGGGGTTGGTAATTTTGCCATCGCCGCTGCATAGGCAGCATCCACATCTTTGAAAAGCTCTTTGAGACCCGTGCCTTTTTTCGCAGAAATCGGATGTACGTTTGCAAAATCTAAGAAGCGTAATTTTTGGGCGATTTCTAAACGAGCGCGCTCTTTCACGTAAGTATCAATGCCATCCCACTTATTCACCGCCACGACTAAAGCGCGACCTGCTTCAACAATAAATCCGGCGATATGGGCATCTTGCTCCGAGATATCTTGCTGCGCATCGAGCATTAAGATCACCACATTGCAATCTGCAATCGCTTGCAAAGTTTTCACGACTGAGAATTTCTCAATCGCTTCAAATACTTTGCCACGCCGACGTAAACCTGCAGTATCTACCAAGATATAAGGTTTACCGTTACGCTCAAATGGAACTTCAATCGCATCACGGGTAGTACCTGGCAGATCAAAGGCAATCACCCGCTCTTCACCAATCAACTTATTAATCAGCGTTGATTTGCCGACGTTAGGGCGACCCACTACTGCAATCTTCATCGGGCGATTGGGATCATTCACCAAATCTTCTTCTGCGGGTTCGGCAATACCTAATGAATCTAAAGCATCATCAAGCAAGCCGCGGACACCATCACCATGTGCAGATGAAATAGGGAAAGGCTCACCTAAGCCAAGCTCATGAAAGTCTGCAGTAACAATGCCCGCTTGCATGCCTTCGGTTTTATTGACGGCCAAAATAATCGGGCGACCGGTCTTGCGTAAGAAATCTGCAATCACCCGATCTTGTGGAGCCATACCCAAACGACCATCAACTAAAAAGATGACGATGTCAGACTCAGCAACCGCTTGTTTGGTTTGCTTAGCCATCTCGGCAACGATGCCAGTCTTTGCCACCGGTTCAAAACCACCGGTATCGACGCAAATAAAGGCGCGCTCGCCTATACGACCTTTGCCATAGTGACGATCTCGTGTGAGGCCTGAAAAATCAGCCACCAAGGCATCGCGTGAACGGGTCAGGCGATTAAAGAGTGTCGACTTCCCTACATTAGGACGACCGACGATAGTGATGACTGGATTCATTTTGGACTGTACGCCGCTATTTTCCCGCCCTGAGACTGAATCAGAATGAGACCGCCAACCGCAATGGGGGCGGCAGTGATTGGACTGCTATCGTGACGAATACGCGCAACCATCTCGCCATCCACCTGTGAGAATGCATGTACATAACCTTGTGCATCACCCATGAGTAGTACTCTGCCAACCGCTAAAGGCTCACCAACATCTCTAAAGGTGAGTTTGGTGTTTTCCCAAACTTGCGTGCCGTCTTTGATAGTAAATGCGGTGACATGAGATTTTTCATTGGCTGAGAAAACCATCTCGGGGCTTTGCGCAGTTCCTGTAAAGCTTGAGTAATCTTTAAACCATGTCAGAACACCGGTACGGGCTTGACCGCAACCAATCCTGCCCTGATAAGAAACTGCACATAGAGTCTCACCATCCATACTTGGCTTAGCAGTAACGTCATTTAAGCGCTCGATCTCAGAAAAGCCTTTAGGGAAAGAAATCGGGGTTTCCCAAATGAGCCCACCGTTGGCAATGGCAATCATCCCAAATCGTCCACCAGCAAAACCTGTCACGATAACTTCATTGCCAATAGCTAACATGCCATAACCGACACGCAAGGAGAGTGCCGACTGTTGCCGTTGATAAATCCACTTGCGTGCACCGGTTTGTGCGTCCAAACCAATAAAGCGATTATCTAAGGCACGAATAATGACCACACCACCAGCCACTACTGGCTCTGTTAATACTTCGCTGGCAATATTGACATTCCATACTGGCTTGCCAGTATCGTCATAAGCGTACACCGTACCTTTAGTTGTCACCACTGCTGTAATGCGACCATCGGAGCCTGGGCCTACGGTAATGCGTTCTGGTACTGAAGCTTCCCAGAGCTTATTGCCATTGGCTAAATCAATCTTGACTAAGTTGCCACGATGCGATGCGGCATACACTGCATCGCCAGCCACCACCGGATGAAAGTTAAAGGTCTCCGAAGAGCCAACGCTGGTTGACCAAACAGGCGCTAAATCAAATTGATTGGTAACCGGCACTAGCTCAGCGGGCTTGCGAACGCGGGCACCACCAGAACAGGCTACTAAAGCAGCGATAGCAAAAGCAATGATCAGGGTTTTTACAGATAACTTTGCCATGCTGACTAAGCGCATTGTTTGAATCATCACTGAGCAACTCCTCCAACCGCGTCTAATTTAACCTTCAGTAAGCGACGCGCCTCTTCAGGGAATTCTTTTGCTTGATCTATTGTTTTCCAAGCCTCTTGATAGCTTGTTTTAGCTTCAGCCGTTTTCTTTTGCGCCAAATACCAATCACCACGACGCTCTAACCAGAGCGCCTCAAATCCCATGATGGGCTTCTCTTTTAAAATGGCATCGGCTTCAGCAAAATCTTTTTCTGTGCCCTGCTCAATCAACTCAGTAGCCAAACGTAACTTACCTAATGCTTCATAACCAGGATTCGAGGCATTCTTAGCAGTCCAGCGCAAATACTCCATCGCTTTTGACGCGTCACCAGCATCAGCAGCAATCTTGGCTGCCACTAAGCTAGACATGGATGCATAAGGCGTACGGGCAAACTGCTTTTGCAAATCATCTGCAGCGCGTAAGGTTTGGTCTTTATCGCCCTTGCCAATTGCACTCATCATCGTGTCATACAGTTGTGATGCTTGAGTAGCCTGACTATTGCGCCACCACTGATAGCCGCTATAGCCTGCATAGGCAAACAAGGCTGTCGTTACTACAGCGGTAATGAGATTGCGATACTTTTCCCAAAATGCTTTGAACTGGTCAAGTTGTTCTTGTTCTTCTAGGTCTAATGGCATATCAATCCAAGCTAATAAATATCGTTATAGGGTAATTCTATTCGGAGGAGCCTACTAAAGCGTTAATTACCGCATCCAGTACTTTATCTAGGGCTACTGCCTGTTGCTCACCACTGCCACGCAAATCCTTGATTTGGGCTACGTCCTCTGCCAATTCATCTGGTCCAATAATGACTGCATAAGCAGCGCCACTAGCATCTGCCTTCTTCATTTGTGATTTGAAGCTAGCCGATTGGCCATCTGGTGGGCAAAACAAGATGGTGTCAATCCCTGCACTACGCAAGCGTTCGGCAATGATCATGGCTGCAGTCAAAGTTTCACCACCTTGATGCAATACAAAGACATCGCAGCCCGGCAGCGCTTCAGGAATTGATCCTGAAACTTTCATCAGTTCTAAAACACGCTCCATGCCCATGGCCCAGCCACAAGCAGGGGCAGCTTTACCACCCATGCGCTCGATTAATGGGTCATAACGTCCGCCACCAGCAATCGTGCCCTGCGCACCAAGCTCTTCAGTAATCCACTCAAATACAGTGAGGTTGTAGTAGTCCAACCCACGCACTAAACGGGGATTAATCTTGCAGGGAATATTGTTGGCTTTGAGCAATGACTGAACCGCAGCGAAGTGCTTGAGCGATTCTTCGCCCAAGAAATCCAACAATTGAGGCGCACCTTCGATTAAAGCTTGCATCGCCAGATTTTTAGAATCCAAAATGCGTAAAGGATTAGTCAACAGACGACGCTGTGAATCTTCATCGAGTTGCGCGGCATTCTTTTCGAAATACGTGAGTAAGGCAGCGCGGTGCACAGCACGCTCATCAGCCTGCCCCAGTGAATTAATCTCTAAACGCACGCCCTTTAAACCCAACTCATCCCACAGGCGTTGACCCATCAGAATGATTTCAGCATCAATATCGGGGCCAGCAAAGCCTAAGGCCTCGACGCCAAACTGGTGAAACTGGCGATAGCGGCCACGTTGTGGGCGTTCGTGACGAAACATCGGACCGGTATACCAAAGACGCTTCGGTCCTTCGTAGATCAAATTATTTTCAATGACTGAGCGCACGATGGCAGCGGTACCTTCTGGGCGCAAAGTCAGTTGCTCACCATTGAGGCGATCTTCAAAGGAATACATTTCTTTTTCGACAATATCGGTCACTTCACCAATACCACGTTGAAAGACTGCGGTTGATTCAACAATCGGGGTGCGTAAAAACTCATAACCATAAGCACGCGTGAGATCACGTAAGACATTCTCTAGATGAGCCCATTGCGCAGCATCAGCTGGCAGTAAATCATTCATGCCACGCACACCATTAATCTTGAGCGTTTTTTCAGTCTTCTTGTTTTTATCTTCGGTCATTTTTAGGAGTAATTTTTTTGGACGTATTCATCAACAATGATTTGAAACTCTTCTGCAATCTTATCGCCCCGCAAGGTCTTCACCTTCACACCATCCACAAACACCGGTGCTGCTGGAGTCTCACCAGTACCGGGTAATGAAATACCGATATTGGCGTGTTTACTTTCGCCAGGTCCATTCACAATACAGCCCATCACAGCAACGTTCATATTTTCCACGCCTGGATAGGTTTTCTTCCAGATAGGCATTTGTTGACGCAAGTAGGACTGAATATTGGCAGCCAATTCTTGAAAGGTAGTACTGGTTGTTCTACCGCAACCAGGACAAGCAATGACCATCGGGGTGAAATGACGCAAGCCCATAGTTTGCAAAATCTCTTGGGCCACAATCACTTCATTCTCACGCGGTGCACCTGGATCTGGCGTCAAGGAAACGCGAATCGTATCGCCAATCCCCTCTTGCAAAAGAATGCCCATTGCCGCAGTAGAAGAAACGATACCTTTACTACCCATGCCAGCTTCAGTTAATCCCAAGTGCAAGGGATAGTCGGAACGACGCGCGAGATCACGATAGACAGCCACTAAATCTTGCACATTACTGACTTTGCAAGACAATAAAATTTGATCGGGGTTCATGCCGAACTCCACTGCTTTTTCTGCAGATTGCAATGCTGACTGAATCAGCGCTTCAATCATGACTTCTTGCGCAGTCTTGGGTACCGCTAATGCAGCATTGCTATCCATAATGCTGGCGAGCAGCTCTTGATCCAAACTACCCCAGTTCACCCCAATCCGAATCGGCTTATCGTATTTGCAGGCTGCTTCAATCATTTGCGCAAACTGTGGATCGCGCTTAGCACCCTTGCCTACATTACCTGGATTGATGCGGTATTTTGACAAGGCTTTAGCGCACTCAGGAAAATCATTGAGAAGTGTGTGGCCGTTGTAATGAAAGTCGCCAATCAATGGCACCAATACATCCATCTTGTCTAGCTGCTCACGAATATACGGAACTGCAGCAGCCGCTTCTGGGGTGTTGACGGTAATGCGTACCATCTCAGAACCAGCACGGGCCAATTCTTTTACTTGAATTGCAGTACCAACAGCATCAGCCGTATCGGTATTGGTCATCGACTGAATACGCACAGGCGCATCACCACCGACTGTGATGATGTTGGATTTCCAAACCACTTTAGCCTGGCGGGTAGCCCGCTTAGGTGCGGGGCCCAGAGGAAGAGCGGGTAATGGCGGCAAGGAATTGTTTGAGCTCATGAATTCAGGCATGGATCTTTAATTTAACTTATCGAGCCATTGAATGGTCTGAACTGACTCCGGCGGCTCATCATCTTCTGGCTGAATGATCTCGTTATCGTGCACAGCACGTTCACGTACGCGCGTTCTATCAATCACATCACCAGCCAACTGTCCGCAGGCAGCAGCAATATCATCGCCACGGGTTTTGCGTACGGTGACCACCATGCCAGCATCTAACAAGATACTAGCGAAAGCTTGTATGCGTTGTGGTGGTGAACGTTTTAAGCCAGAGTCAGGGAATGGATTAAAGGGAATCAGGTTGACCTTACATTTAATATTACTCAGCAAACGAATTAGCTCTTTAGCTTGCGCATCGGAATCATTCACATCTTCTAGCATGCAGTATTCAAAAGTTAAGAAATCTCTTGGTGCAAAAGGTAAATAACGTTCACACGCACCCAGCAATTCTCTTAAGGGGTATTTCTGATTTAATGGCACTAACTGATCACGCAATGCATCGTTAGGCGCATGCAGTGAGACGGCTAAGGCTACTGGGCAATCTTTAGCCAAGCGATCAATCATCGGCACGACACCAGAAGTCGAAACGGTGACACGACGACGTGACAAGCCATAAGCTCTGTCATCTAACATCAGACGCAAAGCTGTGACCACGTTGTCATAGTTGAGTAAGGGCTCGCCCATGCCCATCATGACGACATTGGAAATCACGCGGCCGGTATGCTCCCAGCCAGGGGTTGGGAATTTTTCAACACGACGCACTGCACCAGGCTCATTGCGTAAGAGATGCTCAGCAAACCATAATTGACCAATGATTTCACCAGAGGTGAGGTTGCGTGAGAAGCCTTGACGCCCAGTTGAGCAAAAACGGCAATTGACTGCGCAGCCTGCTTGCGAAGAGATGCACAAGGTTCCGCGATCATCCTCAGGAATAAATACTGACTCAACAGCATTGCCAGCGCCAACATCTAACAACCACTTGCGGGTGCCATCGCTAGCGAGTTCATCTTTAATCACGGGGAGAGAAACAACTTCTGCTTTATCGAGCAAGCTTGCTCGGAAGCTTTTTGCCAAATCACTCATGTCATTGATGTTCGATACACCACGCTGGTGTATCCACTGCATGAGTTGCTTTGCCCTAAAGGGCTTTTCATTCAACCCCGCGACATACGCTGCCATTTGGTCAGCGTCAAAATCTAAGAGATTTACGCGCGGGGAGGTCAATGCG
>CAIMXN010000068.1 GCA_903845455.1 uncultured beta proteobacterium
GGTAACGCTTGGCTTTCCTTTTACTTTTCTTCCTGCATAGGGACTCCAGCCCACTAAGCTTAAGACATCCTCATCACGAATTTCATATTCCTGATTCATATCTACCAATACCAGATCTGCATAGTTACCGGGCAGAATGCTGCCTTTTTTAGCAATATTAAAAAGGCGCGCGGGAGATGTTGAGGTTAACTCCACGACCCGCTCTAAAGAAATCTTGCCTTCAGAAACTGCTGTCAGTAGCAGACTTAAATAGAACTGCGTAGAGGGAGTACCAGTATGAGCCTTCCAACCATCAGTCCAGCCAATTTCTTTTTCTTCTTTGGTATGAGGGGCATGATCCGTGGCGATGATATCGATCGTGCCATCTTTCAATCCCTCCCAAAGTCCGGGGATATTTTTTTCAGGAACCCAATACGACAAGGCATACGATCCTAAACGTTGAATTGCTGACCAGTCACATCCTAAAAATATGGCCCATGGATTCATCTCACAGGTCACCCGTTGGCCATTTTTCTTAGCCTGCCTAATCAACTCCACACTGCCGGTAGTTTGAGTATGTAAAATATGTAAATGACAGCCTGCTGCTTTTTGTAATCGCAACAAAGTTGCAATAGCAGTCTCCCATATAACCCCGTCATGAGCAGCGTAGGCTTTTGCATAGGCTAATGCATCACGCTCACCCCTATCCCAGAACTTTTTTTCAATCACATCCATCAAAGCCTGATCATGTGGATGCACCATTAAAGGTACATTGACAGCTGCACAAGCCTGCATGATTTCTAAAATTTTTCCATGATCATGCACTCCTATACCTGGCATATGGGGATAATCTCTACCGGTATCTACGACCATGAAAATCTTAAAGGCAGCAATGCCCTCCTTTGCCATATCGGGCACTTCACTGAGAATTGTCGGTGCTGGGTTGAAGTTCCAATCAACGACCGCATCTTTTTCATATATGGCAAATTGTTTTTTTAACAAATCAAGTGTATTTGGTGGAGGGGTTACATTGGGCATGCCCACCGATGTTGTGACACCTCCTGCAGCACATTGCTGTGTGGCCGTAAAAATCGTATCTTTATACTCAAATCCAGGCAATGATCCCTCGCGATGATGAGAGTGCATATCAATTAACCCTGGTAGAACGGTCAAGCCACTAGCATCGATCGTTTCTTTTGCTTGAATCTTGGGATCATCCTCGTAGATTCCCGCAATCATGCCATCTTTAACTCCAATAGAGCCCGTAATAAGCCCCCCAGGGGTTGAGATTGATGCATTTTTAATTAAAAGGTCCATAAATATTTCCACTAATAAAGATTAACTAATTGTTGAGGCTACTCGAGAAGTGATGACAGATAAAACCTCTTCTATATATTCGCGAGTAAGGCCCTGAGTAATAAAAACGATACGACTGTCAAATGGCTTATTAAGTGGCCATGAATCAAGCTCTACCGGTGGATGGAATAATTGTTGTACCGCCTGGAAAACAATTGGTCTATCACACCCACTGATTCTCAATATTCCCTTAACTCTTAAGAGTTGTTTCGCATGCGCAATCACTAAGGCATCAAGCCATGCCGAAACATGCTCCCAGTGCAAAGCCTCAGAAAAACTGAGGCAAAACGAATGAATGCCTCGATCATTTAGGCTATTTGAGTGTCGATACTGCTTGTCTGAAGTGCTTGCAGCTTGCGGTATCAGGTTCAATGATTTCTTGTCATACGAAGCCGCATTGAGCCATTTCAAAACATGCTCTGGATCATGAAAAGATCTAATCTGTTTATCGAATACATCTGGCAGCATTGGCCAATCATCAAAACTCGATAATGCAATGTGAGCTCCAGGATTGATTTCTTTAATTCTTGCTAAAAGATTAACACCCGAATATTCCCTCATATCACTCTTGGAGATGACTACATGATCTGCAATAGCTAACTGTCTAACCGCTTCCGGAAATCTAGTGAGGTTATCTTCACCCTGCACACCATCAATCACAGTAACGACTTTACTCAGATAATATTTTCTGGCGACGGGCATAGTCATAAACACTTGTACTAATTGAGAGGGATCCGCTAAGCCAGTAGTTTCAATCAAGACTTTTCCAAACCACTTCAATTCTCCACTATTGCGTTTAACCAATAGCTCGCGCAATGTATTTACCAAGTCCCCGCTTACTGTGCAGCACAAGCATCCATTCGATAACTCAATAGTTCTATCATCGCTGCTGATAATCAGGGCATGGTCTATGCCTATATCTCCGAATTCATTCACTATTACCACAACATCAGAAAAATCTGCAGAACTAAGCCAATGGTTTAACAGAGTAGTTTTTCCACTACCGAGAAAACCAGTTAGCAAACAAACTGGTGTAATTAAGCTCTCATCATGTTCAGACTTCATAACATCCATATTTATTGCGATTGAAAGCTCGGGTCATAGTATTTCTTAACATCAAATTGTCCCGTTTGTTTAGCTCCTAGAGCCTCATCAATCTTGACAATATTTTCTAAACTAGCGGTGCTGACACGTAAATCTTTACCAATAGCTTTCTGATCCTCAACGATAAATTTATATGATCCTTCGCATATTTTTTCATCAATACTGGTATATTTTGCAAGGATAGAAATTGCTTTACTTTTATTTCCAGGAATATAAATCCAGCGTGCTGCTGCCTGCAAGGCAGAAGTCAAATTTTTAGCAACTTCTCTATTTTTCGTCGCCCACTCTTTATTCAGAATCAGAGGCGTCTGAAGGTATGGTTCTTTATAGACATCTAGCACTTTCATGCCTTCATTTTCAGCCAGGGTATCAAACGGGGCTATTAATAAAGCGCCTTTTACTTGGCCATTTTCTAATGCCACCAGCCTATCCCTAGAATTGGTTAGGGAAACCATCTTCGTATCATTTGGATTAACACCAAGTTTGAGAAGTTGGTATTTCAATAAGTTCGCAGTTCCGCCCTCAACCGCCCCAGCAGTAATATTAGTACCGGCTAACTGTTTAGCATCTGTAATGCCTGGCGCACCGACCAAGCGCAGAATAGTTTTATCTAATACTGCGCCAGAAATAATAATGGGAGCCCCTTTATCTATGGCCCGAATCGCCAAATCACCTAATGCAATACCAGCTTCTACACTTCCCGAGGCCACTGATTGAACTAGGGCTGCACTGCTGCCAACTACTAGCGACTCGATCTTTAAGCTGCGTGACTTATAAAACCCTTGATCTTCCGCAATCGCATGTAACCATAGCAATGCACTTGGGGCCAACATGCTAACTCGTACTACCGATTCAGCCCTGACCACCTGTATCTGCAGCGCTAACAAAACAAAGAATCCAAACAATCCAGCTTTTTTGAATACTGCAAACGACACTTTATTCATAACATCTCCTAACAGGCCGAAAACAATCATTGAATTAATGTTACTTCTCTTGCAAACACCAGGGCATTAATACCGGCACTTTCGCAGCATATCTTACGACTAAGCTGCCATTGATGAAAAACTGATGGATTTCAGCTAGGTCAACCCTTATTTAATAAGCTTTAATGATGGTCTATTGAATAATTTAGGTATTTGGAGAAAAGTCAGTTGATGAAAGATACAGGGTGCTTTGGATGGCTAATAGCGGTCCGGAAGCCCTCTCGCTTTCAGCTTTAACCGCCTGCCACTCCTCATCTTTGGCAAATGCATCCCATGCGGCCTTTTCCGCCTCTTGATTTGAAAAACGCACTAAATAATTAAAGGTATCTGCATCCTCTAAATTGTCCCAGCAATGAGTAACCTCAATTCCAAGGCGTCTAAAAATTGGAATTGTTTTTTCTGCAAAGCGTTTTTTTAGGGCAGCTATATTTCCTTCAGTTGCTTTATAGGTTTTTAACTCGTAAATCATCTACCCTCCAGAATTAAATGGTTTAATGTATTTCGATTTCTGCATCCAGAGCTGATGCCCACTCAGCCCATGAGCCATCGAAAAGACTAGCTTCATGAATACCTAGTCTATGTAAGGCATAAATTAATACGCATGCGGTTACACCAGATCCACATGTGCATATAACTTCACGATCCAAATCAATATTGTGTGATGTAAAAAGTTCAATGATCTTGTCTTTTGAAGAAAAGGTACCAGAATGTAGATCCCAAAACTTGGTGGACGGTAAATTAATGCTTCCAGGAATATGCCCGCTTTTAATCCCCGCAATAGGCTCTAAATCAATTCCTGAAAATCTCCCCATTGATCTAGCGTCTACTATTTGTGGGGCATCTAGATGCCTCAAACGGATCTCTCTGGCTGCCTGTTTGACCTCATTTAGACTCACAATTTTCTGCAGCGGGGTTTTACAGACATATTTTTTAGGTTCTAATGCTTTAGCGGGCCCATTTTCTAATTGCCGGTTTTCCATCTTCCACTTCAATAATCCACCGTCCAATATAAAAACTCTTTTGTGACCAAACATTTCGAAAAGCTACCATGCCCGAGGAGAAGAGCCTATGCCATTGATGTCATAGAGAACAAGTGCATCCTCATTAGCAATCCCTTGGCTGCCAAAAAAATCAGCAAAATATTGTGGGTCTGGCAATGTGTGACTGAAAATACTATGCGGATCGCCAGCACCCAAGAGATCAAAATACATCGCTCCAGGCACGTGCTCGTTTTGGAACTCTAACCGACCATCCCTCTTGGCATTGGGTAAGTGGCATGTAATATCCAGCACCTTTAACCAAGGAGACTCTAAATGCGATGCAAGCCATTCAGTGGTTACTAAAGAGCCTGAATTGACGGCATCTAGTGGCATTATTAATCGCCTTTAATGCCAGTTTGGGCTACAAAATTACCCCACTTTACGGATTCTGCCTTAACAAAGGCCCTGAATTCTTCAGGCGTGTCACCCCCAGGAATCGCTCCGATAGATTCCATGCGCTTGCGTAATGTTGGATCTCTAAATCCATCGCGCACTATCGATGCCAAACGGTTGACTATTTCAGGAGGGGTGCCTGCTGGCGCAAATAACCCACTCCAGCCATCAACCGTAAAACCAGGTAATGTTTCTGAAATTGCTGGGATCTTGGGGGCTAATGGGAATCGTGACGCGCTCGTCACGGCCAAAGCTCGAAGCTTGCCAGATTCGACCCAAGGAATTGCATCGGAATAATTGGCAAACGTTAATTGAGA